>JBOGGB010000288.1:0-16827 GCA_050743605.1 Acidimicrobiales bacterium | reverse complement strand
CTTCGGGAAGGATCGCGTACACGTTTGCGCATTCGACATCCGCGACGCGTGGATCCGCACGAGGACCTCGGTGGATTTCGGAGGATCGAGATCGATCTCCTCGATCGCCCATTTCCCTGCTCCAGGATGGAGGACGGCAGCTTGCGTGATCATTCAGGTCGCTCCTTGACTGGGCATGCGCGAACGACATCGCCACGCGTTGACGGTTCCGGCTTGCTCGGATGGACGCGCCTCACGCGAACTTGATGGTGTTCCCCGCGTCGACGGGCAGGGTGATCCCCGTCACGAACCTGGCCTGGTCCGATGCGAGCCAGGCAACCGCGTTCGAGATGTCCTCTGGTTCCAGCCACGTCACGGGTAGGAGATGCTTCGAGCGCCAGATGTCGAGGGTGTCCTCTCGCGTCGGAGACTCGAGATCGGGCCGGAACATCCTGTACAGGGCTTCGTTGGCGATCATCTCGGTGTTCACCGCGCCCGGGCAGATGGCGTTCACTCGGATCGAATGTGGAGCGAGCTCGACGGCAAGCGTTCGGGTGAGGTTCAGGAGCGCCGCCTTCGCCGCAGAGTAGTCCGAGAGATGGCTGCCGGCGACGAGCGCGGCACCCGAGCTCGTGATGACGATCGCACCTCCGTTCCCCGCGGCGAGCATGTGAGGGATCGCCGCATGCACCGTGTGGAAGACGCCCAGCAAGTTCACCGCGACGCACTCGCGCCAAGCCTCAGGGTCTGCCTCCCAGGTGAGGGAGCCCTTGGGGAGCGCGCCCGCGTTGGCCACGACGACGTCGAGGCGTCCGAGCTCGGCGACGCCGGCATTCAGGGCAGACTCGACCGACGGCAGGTCCGTGACGTCAGCCCGGCGGAAGAAGAGCCGGCGTCCCTCCTTCTCCACGAGCCGGATCGTCTCGTCGGCATCCGCCTGCTCGGCGAGCCGGTAGTTCATCCACTGATAGCTCTTCAGTGCGTCGATTCCGATGATGTGCGCGCCATCGCGTGCAAGATGGACGGCGTGTGAGCGACCCTGGCCCCTGGCGACGCCGGTGACGAATGCGACCTTCCCTTCGAGGTTCACGAAGCACCTCCACTGCGTGGTTCGAACTGCGGCAAGGCGATCGACCCGTCGAGCTCCTCGAAGACGACTTCGACGGGCATGCCGATGCGCACCTTCTCGGGCGGGCAGTTGCGGATGTTGGTCACGACCCGAGGCCCCTCGTCCAACTCGATCAACGCGATCACGTATGGCGTCGAACCGATCGTGACGGGGTGCACGGAGTGGTGGACGATCGTGAAGGCATGGACCGTTCCGAGCCCGCTCGCAGCAGGCCAGGTGAAGTCGCTTCCGAAGCACTTGGGGCAACGAGCGACAGGCGGGTGCGACAGTCGGCCGCACGCGCATCGCTGGATCGCGAGGACGTGGTTGGCAGCGGCGTCCCAATAGGGCGCGGTGAGCTCGCTGGGGATCGGGATCACCTTCACGAGCGCGCTGCCCCCTCGGAAACCCGTGCCGCGACGTCCGCGTTGGCGAAGATCGCCGCGCTGCCCGAGACGCCTCCGAAGAAGGAGGTGGACACGCCAGCCACCTGGTTCGTCGCGGTTCCCCGCACTTGGCGTACAGCCTCGATGACGCCGGTCATGCCGTGCACGTACCCGTCCGCCAGGTGTCCGCCGTGGGTGTTGACGGGCAATGGGCTGCCGAGACCGATCCCGTGCTCGATCACGTGCTGCCAGGCCCTCCGATGGGGGGTGAAGCCGTACTGCTCCAGACTGAGCAGCGTCATGAGGGAGGTGGCGTCGTACAGCTCGGCGACCGAGATCTCGCGCGGGCTGATGCCCGCCTCTGCCCAGAGGCGGGTGATCCGGGAGGGAGGAATGATCTCGAGCAGATCGTCGCCGTACATGCTGCCGGGTTCGCGCCGCGGGGCCATCGACTGGCAGGTGGCGAGGATCGGGACGGCGGGTCCGTCGAGCGAGGCCGCTCGCTCGACGGTCGTGAGAACCGCGGCGCACGCACCGTCGTTCTCGAGGCAGATCATGAAGAGGTTCAGCGGCCAACTGATCATCCGCCCCGCCTCGAATTGGTCGACGTCCAGCGTTCGGTGATGCAGCAAGGCACCTGGTCGGTTGTTCGCGTACCCGCGCTGGTCGATCGCCACCCTCCCGAGAGATCTGCGGAGCTGTGCCTCGGTGATCCCTGCCTCTTCGAGGTAGCGGCTGGCCCAAAGGGCGAAGAGGTGAGCGGGTGCCATCATCCAGTAGGGCCAGGTGAACGCGGCGTCCCCGCCGACGTGCATATCCTCGTCGGCGGGTGGCCCGCCGTGCAGCGCCTGGTCCGCTCGCCCGAAGCGGTTGCCGCTGCTCTGCTTGATCGACCTGTAGGCGAGGACCACCGAGGCACGGCCCGACACGAGGGCTCCCACCGCATGGTGCAGCATTCCCGCGGAGGCCTCCCCGCCGAGTGGAACCTCACCGAAGTACCCGAGGTCGCGGATCCCGAGGTTGCGCACGATCTCGGCGTGCGAGACCGTCTCGAACGGAGCTGCAAAGCGGAGCAGCCCGTCGACATCCGAGGGTGCGATCCCGGCATCGGCGAGTGCTTCGAGACACGCGTCGAGCGCGAGCTCGAGGACGCTCTGCTCAGCCGCTTTGGTCAATGGCGTCTGGCCGACCCCGACGACCGCCGTGCGTCCTCGCGTCCATGCTCCCGGCGGCTCAGTCATCAGCTCGCGCCGCTCCGGCGACCTCCTCGGCGCGCTTGGCCGCCTCGACCGGGTCGATCCCTAGCCAGTCGGCGAGCACCTCTGCACCGTGCTCTCCTGGTTCGGGCGGGGCGGTCACCCTGGCCGGCGAGCGCGACATCTGCACAGGCCACCCCGGGATCGTCGCGGTGCCCAACGTGGGGTGCGGCACCTTGACGAAGATGCCCCGATCGTAGAGATCATCGTCCTCGAGGACCTCCAGGGTCGTCCGGACCGCGCCCGCAGGCACTCCGGCCCCGCCGAGAATCTGCATGGCCGACATCTTGTCGTGTTCGCGCGTCCACGAACCCACGATGTCGTCGATCTCTTCGAGATGGACACCCCGAGCCTTCGCACCCTGGTACGGCTCGTAGTCGATGAGGTCCTCACGGCCGATCGCCCGCAGGAGCCCCTCCCATTGGCGCTCGCTGCCGCAATGGATGTGCACGTAGTCGTTCGGACCGAAGGGCTTGCAAGGGAACAGGCCGGACGGCGACGTCGGGAAGGTAAAGGGCGGTCCGTTGCCGAAGCGCGGGGTCGGTACGCGCTGCCCGACAGGAAAGCCGTACTGGATGCGGATCGCCGTAGCCACGTTGTCCGACATCGACACCTCGACATGCTGCCCCTCGCCGGTCGTCGTCCTCTGGAGCAGCGCCGAGACGATTCCGAGCGCGGCCATCATGCCGGTTCCAGTGTCCCCGACGTCCACACCCGGCTTCATCGGCAGTCCGTCAGGTTCACCGGTGATGCTCGAAGCACCCGAGAACGCCTGCACGATCGGGTCCCAGCAGGGGAAGCGCTCGTAGGGCGAGCTCCGCGCGAACCCTTTGATCTGTGCGTAGACGAGGCGAGGGTTCACGACCCGCAGCGCCTCGTAGTCGAGATCGAGACGCTCGATGACCCCGGGTCCGAAATTCTCGACGAAGACGTCAGCCTTCCTTGCCATCTCGAGGAGAAGCCCGTGCCCCTGCTCGCTCTTCAAGTTGATCACCATGGAGCGCTTCGAGGCATTGTTGAAATAGAAGGGCAATGCGTCGAAGCCCGACCGGTCACCGGGAGCGACGACCTTCACGACGTCGGCGCCGAGCGCCGCCAGAGCGAAGGTGCTCGAGGGACCTGCAACCTGATGCGTGAGGTCGAGGACTCGGATCCCCTCGAGCGCGCGACCTTCACGTGGAACTGCGTTGCTGACACCCACGCGTGCTCAACCCTTCCGGCTCCATGAACGCCCGCGAGACAGGAATGCCCCCCGGACAGGCACCTCGGTTCGACGGATGGATCATATAGGATCGTGCTGGGTCACGCGAATCCTGGGGCGGGCGACGGGGTCCCTCAGGGAGCGAGAGGAAGCTCGCGGGCCGGAGCGGGGATCTGCCATGCCGCAAGGCTCAGGGAGAGCAGCCGGTAGTAGCCGACCAGGTGCACCAGGTCTGCGAGGACGACACTGCCCAGCGCCGCCGCCGCCGCCTGGAACAGCGTCTCGGCAAGCCCTCCGTGCGCGCAGAGGCTGACCGCGACGCGGCGCACGAGCACCTCTCGGAGCGACAGCGTCTCGGCTTCCTCGCCGCGCTGCAGCGCGAGGACCTCGTCGACCGTCATGCCGATCGAACGGGCGACACGTTGATGTGCCCACGATTCGTATTCGCTGTGCTCGGAATGGGCGACCTCCAAGATGGCGATCTCCCGCTCCCGGGGGGTGAGCCTCGTCGAAGTACGGATCGCGATGCCCAACTGCTCGAGCGCCTCGCCGACGGCCGGGTTCGCCAGCATGGCCGCGAACGGGCCGAGCAGACGCCCCTCGTCGTCGACGAGCGGGAACGGGCCGCTCGCCCGCATGCCGCCGGTGATCGCGGCGTAGAGCGCCGCCCTGCCGGCGTCTAGCTCCGCGCGGAGCGGAGCGGGCAGACGGCCGACGCGCTGCGGCAACTTGTCGAACCAGTCGTCCTCGGGCGACGAGGCGGCCGGAGGGGGGGTTCTGGTCGTTCCGGCGGAGCTGCTCCGTCCGGGAGAGTCTGTTGGAGTGCCCGGATCGTCGGTCACGTTGAGCCTCAGGCGAACGTGATGGTGCTTCCGGCATCGACCGGCAGCACCACGCCCGTGACGTACCGGGACTCGTCGGAGGCGAGCCAGACGACGGCATTGGAGATGTCGGCTGGTTCGACCCACGGGACGGGCAGGAGCGTCTTGGAGCGCCAGATCTCGATGGTGTCCTCCCGGGTCGGAGCTTCGAGGTCGGGTCGGAGCATCCGGTAGAGAGCTTCGTTCGCGATCATGTTGGTGTCCACCGCCCCCGGGCACACGGCGTTCACGCGCACCCAGTGGGGAGCCAGCTCGACCGCGAGCGTTCGGACGAGGGACAGAAGCGCGGCCTTCGCTGCGCAGTAGTCGCTCAGATGGCTGCCCGCGGTGATGGCCGCGCCTGAGCTCGTGACGACGATGGACCCACCTCGCCCGCCCGCCAAGATGTGGGGAACAGCGGCGTGCACCGTGTGGAAGCCTCCGATCAGGTTCACGTCCACGCATTCCCGCCAGTAGGCGGGGTCGGCGTCCCAAGTGAGTGCTCCTGCTGGCAGTGCTCCGGCGTTGGCGACGACGATGTCGAGCCGGCCGAAACGGGCGACACCCTCCCCCAGCGCCCGCTCGAGGGTCGAGAGATCCGTCACATCGGCAATCTGGAAATGGATCTCCCCACCCTCCTGCTCGACGAGCCGGATGGTCTCTTCGACGTCCGCCTCCACCGCGAGTCGGTAGTTCATCCAGGGGTACGTTTTCAGCGCGTCGACTCCGATGATGGCCGCGCCCTCACGCGCGAGTCGAACGGCGTGCGACCGACCCTGGCCCCTGCCCATCCCGGTGACGAAGGCGACTTTGCCTTCGAGGCTGCCCTCCGTCCTCACCGGTACTCCACCTCGTTCCGCAGGACGCCGATGCCCGAGATCTCCACTTCGACGGGACCGCCGAGGCGCGTCAAGTCGACGTTCTGCACCGCCGAGCCGCCCGCAGCGGGTGAGAGGGCGGTGCCCATCGCCACGATGTCGCCAGGCTCGAGCGTCATCCAGCGAGAGACGAAGCTGAGCACGTCCGGGACCGAGTGCCGCAGGTTCGCCGTGCTGTCCTCGGTCACCAGCCGGCCCTGGTGGACGCAGCGCACCGTGAGGCGATGGGGGTCCGGAACCTCGTCGCGGGTCACGATCCACGGTCCGATGGGGCCGAAGGTGTCCGCTCCCTTGTAGCGTCCGGGGTACGACACCCACGTGTCGACGTAGCTGACGTCACCTTCGGTGGCGCCGGGGTGGATCGCGCGGTAGTGGAAGGTGTCCTCGGACCTGAGGGTCGGCGCGGTCAGGTCGTTGAAGATGGTGTAGCCGAACACGTGGTCCAGCGCGCTCTCAGGCTCGATGTCGGTCCCGCCCCTCCCCACGACCACCGCGAGCTCGGGCTCGGGGTGCACGCGGCCGAAGTCCTTGCGCAATCGGATGGGTTGCAGGTGTCCGACCAGTGAAGAGGCTGGCTTCAGGAAGGTGGCTGGGTGGTCCGGTCCCGAGATGATCCGCTGGCGGTTGGCGCTGTTGTTCAGGGCGACGCAGACCACCTTGCCGGGTCTCACCACCGGTGGCCGCCACGTCAGCGTCTCGACCGGGGCGGCGGGGGAACCACTTCGTGCCGCTTCGAGGCGGTCAGCGTCTGCGGGCCAGCGGGCGAGCACCGCGCCTACATCCGCGGGCACCCTTCCCCCGTCGACGACTGCCGCGTGGTCGTCGTCGAGCGCCACCACGACGGTGTCGACTCCGTCGATTCGCACGGTCCCGAGCTTCACGAGTCAGCTCTCTCCGTTCCGTCGGAGGCGCCGTGGCGCAGCCGCGAGCAACGTGATGGCTGGCGGCGTCGACAAGACCGTCCTCACGGCCACGATGGGATCCTCGACGTCCTCTGGGCTCCTCGCCATACGCGCTCCTGGAGAGATCGACCGGTGTCGCCAGCGAACGCCTGCCGGTCTCTCAAAAGACCGCGCGGGCAGGGACAATGTAACCCTCCACGACCAGGCCCGAACCCCGAGCAACCGTGGAGGTTGCGCGCGGGAAGCGCGTATGCCAGTGTCCGCCGCATGAGCGGGTCGCTGCCAACCGCGCCGGAGGTCAAAGCCGTCGGTTTCGTCGGGCTCGGTCAGCAGGGGGGCCCGATGGCAGCAAGCCTCGCCGCGGCAGGCTACGCCCTCACCGTCCATGACCTCGACGTGGAGCGCGAGCGACGCTTCGTCGCGGCCCACGGCGGCATCGGCTGCGACGGCGAGGTTTCGAGACTCGGCGGGGCAGACGTGGTGGTGACGATGCTGCCGAACGGCACAGTCGTGCGCGAGGCGCTGCTCGGGAGCGACGGGATCGCGCCGCACCTGCGCCGAGGCTCGGTGATCGTCGACACGAGCTCCTCGGACCCTTACGGCACCCGTGCGCTCGGTGACGAGCTGTTGGCAATGGGTCTCGTGCTGCTGGACTCCCCAGTCACCCGGCCAGAGGCGGTCGGAGAGGACTCGCGACGGATCACGCTGATGGTTGCCGGAGACGACGAGGACGCGATCGAGCGCGTGCTGCCACTCCTTGGCGCGATGGCCGTAAAGGTGTTCCGCGTCGGCAGGCTCGGAGGCGGGCACGCGATGAAGACGCTCAACAACTATGTGTCGGCCGCCGGGCTGGCGGCGGCGCTCGACGCGATGATCTGCGCCGCGCGGTTCGGACTCGACGTCGAGACCATGCTTGGCGTATTCAACGTCGGCACCGCGCGGAACTTCAGTACTGCCAACACGCTCGTGCAGGAGTCGATGTCACGTCGGTACGATGCGGGGTTCCAGCTGGCGCTGATGGTGAAGGATCTAAAGATCGCGGGGGGCTTGTTCGAGCGCATCGGGTTCGATGCTCCGCTTTCCCGGCTCGTCGCCGAACAGTTCGGCTCTGCACTCGCCGAGCTCGGTGACGATCGGGCCGACCTCTCGCGTTCAGTGGAGGACTGGGAGCGGCGCGGCGAGGTCCGCGTCCCCGCGCCGAGGAGCCACGCCTCCGCCGACTGACTCGAACCCGAGGTGTCACCGGTACGCGTAGGTGGACGCCACAGAGGGGACAAGGTGGGCGCGATCAGGTGTTGAATCCCCCGTCGACGGCGTAGACCGAGCCCGTGACCCAGCGTGCCTCGTCGCTGGCGAGAAACAGCGCGACGTTCGCCACGTCCCGAGGCGTCCCGAGGAAGCCTGCTGGGAGCTCCGGCGTCCAGCGGTCCACGAAGCTCTGCTCTTCGTCTGGGCGAAAGTGGTAGAGGTCCGTCACGATTGGTCCGGGGGCGACCGCATTGCAGCGGATGTGGTCGTTCGCCGCGGTGAGCGCGAGGTTCTTCATGAACAGCACGATCGCCGCCTTCGTCGGACCGTAGAGCCCGCTCTGGGGCAACGGGTGGGTCGCCGCGGCAGATGCGGTGATGACGATCGAACCCCCGCCGTTGCGGCGCAGAGCCGGGAGCGCCTGCTTGCACGTCAGCCACGTGCCCATGAAATTCACATCGAATTGGCGCCGGCAGTCGTCGATCCCCAGTTGCTCGATGTCGCCGGGAATGGCGATGCCAGCATTGGGGACGACGACGTCGAGCTTGCCGTAGGTGGACTCGGCGAGCGCGACGAGCGCGTCTAGGTCGCTCGGGATCGTGACGTCGGTGCGGAGGAACTTCGACCGCCCGCTCCTCCCTTCGACCGTAGCCGCCACCCTGGCGCCCTCCTCCTCGAGCAAGTCGCCGATGACGACTGCGGCGCCCTCTTCGGCGAAGCGCTCCGCGATCCCGCGGCCGATCCCACGCGCACCACCGGTCACGATCGCGACCTTGCCCTGGAGCCTCATTGACGTCCCCCTCTTCTCCTGATCCCTCGACCGCGTCCGGGCGGTCGAGCTCACTGAGACGCCCTAGCCTCTGCCGTCGTGCCGGGATCCGTCCAGTCTGGCGTACGGCGGACCGGCTGTGACAGGTGCGCCGCCTGCTCGGTCCCGTCAGGCGCCCGTCGTTGCCACTACGTTCGACGTGGGGACGTAAGACCGGCACGGTTCGTTCCGCAGGCTCGGGATGCCCGGGGGCCCCTGGAGGCACTGAGGCGCGGGGCACCACAGGGAGCACGAGGCGCGAGCGCATCTTGCATTCGGCCGCCGCTCCGCTCCCGAGCGGAAACACGAGTGGAAAGGACTTCGCGGAGCCACGCCAACAATCGAGGACCGGTCAGACGTCCTCCATGTCGGCGCGGGGGGGTCTCTTCGGCCCTGCTCGCGGTGCAGCCGGAGAGCCTCGGAACCAGCGCGGCCCTGAGGCGGGGGCCTGTCCCGGCGGGAACCGCTGTTCGGTCAGCGTCGCCGCCGCGACGTCGATGGGATATGGGAGTCGGCCTCGCCATACGATCACGGCAGCTGCCGCGAGCGCTGCCATCATGATGAGGAACGTCTGCTCGAGTCCGACTGCATGGGCGGCGGCATCGGTCACGTGGGTTCCCCGGCCACTCGCGCCGAAACCCGCCGACCTGCCCCCGAACACGCTCGACAGCACCCCGAAGACGAGGGGCGCGAAGGCCTGCAGGATCGACCGGAGGAAGCTCCGTACCGCCTCGCCCCGTCCCCACATCCGCGAAGGCATCACGTCGAGCCGAGCGGCGTCGAGGCCAGGGTTGGGCGCCCCCATGAAGAACCCTGCTACGAGGAAGAGGGGCACCATGACCAATAGCGAGGTGGAGATGGCGCCTGGGGCGAACACGAGCATGGTGCCGACGAATGCCACCGACGGCACGAGGAAGCGAGCGTCCAGTCGCCCGCGCTGCAGCAGGATGTCGGTGCGCTTGCCACCCACGACGGCTCCGACGATCGCCGCGGCGCCGACCGCGAGCACGACGAGGGTCGCCGCACCCTGGCCGATCCCGTAGTGGCCCTCGAGGTAGATGAGCGCGAACGTCTCGACGCCGCCGAAGAAGAAGTAGCCCAGCGCGGATCCGACGATGAGCGCGAAGTTGCTCCGGACGGATACGACGTAGCGGACGGCTTCCCACCAACTGAGCTGGAGCGGGTCGCGGTCAAGCACGATCCCCTGGTGCGGGTCCACCTTCCTCCGGCGCACCTCACGGACGATCCCGGACTCATCGCGGCGGCTGGCAGCTGCGGACGCGGGCACCACTGCGTCGAGTGATGCCGCAGTCGCAGCATCAGCCACGTCCTCTTCGCCCACGATCTCCGTCGCGCCCCGTTCCAGGCGGCTCTGTCCACCTCGGGCAGGCTCGGGCAGCCGGCGATGGAATACCCAGGCGAGGTAGAAGCTGGGCAGTGCGAGGACCGCGAGGGCCGGACGCCATGTGAAGGCAGAAGAGACGAGCCCGGCGACTAGCAGCCCCAGCCCTGCTCCGACCAACTCCCCAGTGAGGATGTAGCCGTAGATCTCAGCACGCTCCCGAGCCGGAAAGAGGTCCCCGGTGAGCGACGCCAGCGTTGGCCCCGTCACCGCGGTCAGCGCGCCGAGCGCCACTCGTATGACGAGAAGGAAGACGTAGTCAGGAGAGAACGCGCTGATCACCTCGGCGATGCCCCAAAGGGCGACGGCGGCCGTGATCATTCGCGCACGGTTCGCACGATCGGTCACCCAGCCGATCGGCAGCATCCCAGACGCCGCGGCCAGCGCGGACACGGTCACGAGCAGGCCGATCTGCACGTTTCCGATGTGCAACGAGGTCTCCATCCTCGGAGCCACCGCCGCGATCGCTCCCGTGTCCGCGGCCGAGAGCGCGAGGACGGCGGCGAGCAGAAGGACCACGCGGACCCGGAGGGGCCCGCCGACCCTGGTGGTGAGCGCGTCAACCCCACGCTCGATGACGATGGCGCCCCGCTCGACGACGACTCCACCGGGAAGCTCCCGTCCGACCCCGCGCAGGTGCGCGAACACCTGGCGGTGGAAGGCAGGACCCCTCTTCATTGGAGACGCGAACGTTCTCGGTTCATTGCAGGGACGAACGGACCCTGCGAGCTGGGCCAGCCACGAAACGACAGTACCCGTGCCCCGGAAGGTGCATGCCCCAATCTGTGTCGTGGGCTGGCCAGGCAACAGCACAAGCACAAGGTGTTGTGGTCTCCGGTCACCCGTTTTGACCTGCGAGGCGGAGGAGTATCGCTAACGCTGGCTTTGCCGAGGAATGGCCACCTCGTCGAGCAGAAGGTGGATGGTCGCGGCGACCGGGATCGCCACCAGCGCCCCCACGATCCCGAGAAGCGTCCCGCCGACGAGAACGGCGATGATCGTGAGTCCCGGGGTGATCTTCACCGTGTGCTTCATCACTCGCGGAGTGAGGAGGTAGTCCTCTGCGTAGCGATAGGCGATGTAGAACGCGAGAGTCGCGATGCCGATGGGAATGCTCTTCGACAGCGCTACGAGCGAGACGACGATGCCGGCAATCGTGGAGCCGACCATGGGGATGAGATCGAAGAGCGCAACGACAAGAGCGAGGAGCAGCGCATAGGGGACTCCGAACGCCTCCAGCCAGATATACGTCCCGACCCCCGACACGAGCGAGGTCAGGAGGTTACCGAGCATGAATCCACCGACCCGTACGAAGACCTCGTCGGTGATGAGGCTCGTTCGCTCCCTTCGGCTCCGCGGAACGAGCGAGAGCCAGAGCCTCTTCACCTCTGGCAATGCGACGAGAAAGTAAATGGTAAGTGCGCCGACGCTGATGGTCGCGACCCCGAGGCTCAGGATCTCCTTGCCCGCCCCGAGGACACCGCCGGCGGAGATCTTCAGCTTCTTAGTGCCTTTCAAGTAGCCCGTCAGATGGAGCTTGATCGCGAGCTTCCCGATCCAACCCTTGCCGGCGATGATGTTCGCCTTGTACTTCGGGTAGTCCTTCACGAGAGTGCTCACTTCGTGGGAAATGGGTGGAACCGCCGCGAGTACGAAGGCAGCAATGATGAGCACGAACCCCAAGATGACGAAGAGGACCGCCAAGTTCCGTCGTAGGCCGTGTCGGGTGAGGAAATCCAGGATCGGGTTCAGACCGATCGCGATGAACAGTGCGAGCCCGATGATGACGAGGACGGTGGCAACGTCCGCAATCCCACGTGCAATGACGTAGGCGACGGCGACCCCGAGGCCCCCGGTCAGCCCGACAAAGAACGGTGATCGATGGTCGAAGGGCCGCCCGAGCGTGCCCAGGGAATCGTCCGACCCATCGAGCTCTCGCGCCACGCTCGGTGGTAGTAGAAGGACGTTCTGGGAGTCGGCCTCGTCGTTGGCATCGAACTGGTCTGGATCGTCGGAGTCCGGTGCCACCTGCCCCCTCGGTTGAGAATCGTGATCCAAAGCAGCAGCGCGTCATGACCGAAGCCGGCAGCACTGTGGCCGTCTGAAGTTAGCTTTCGATCGTTGGTTCGTCCACTGGCGGAGCGCAGGATTGTGACTCTCGTGTCGTGGGCACCGTGGCGTTCTGGAGCTGGTAGTTCTCGCCTTTGGTCTCGATCATTCGACAGCGGTGCGTCAGGCGGCCGAGCCTGGTCCCAGGCAGCGGTCGTGATCCCAGCCCCGCGGTCCAGCTCTCGAAGGGTAGGGCCTCGGGAAGCGGGGCGGTGACCTCCATCAGCGACTCTCCGGCCAGGACGGCCCGACCCTCCTCGACGGCTTCCACGTCACCGGTGAAGTGGAGTTCACGGAAGGCATCAATCGATTCGCGGGAAAAGCCGATATCGGCTCGCAGTCCGAGGTTGCAGTCGCCGATCCCCGCGGCCACGAGGAGAACGTCGCGGGCGGGGTCATACCCCGATGGAGGTAGCTCGCCGCCATGTTCAGCTCGTAGAGATCCGTGGTGAGCGCGTGCCCCATGGCTCCGCTCACGGTAGCGATCTCTCGGCACGGCCCGGCATTGCCTACCTGGGGTCGGCAACGGTTCCTAGACTCCCGTCGGTGCCTGCTATCCAATCAGGAGCGTAGGACCGGTGAGCATTCACCATCTGATCGAGACCTACGGCTACGTGGCAGTGTTCGTACTCGTGGGGGCCGAGAGCCTCGGGGTGCCGCTACCGGGCGAGACCACTCTCCTTGCAGCGGCCGCGTACGCGGGGGTGCACCCCCACCGGCTCTCGATTGGCGTGATCTTCGCCGTGGCGGCGGCGGCGGCGATCCTCGGCGACACCACGGGGTACTGGATCGGAGACAAGGGCGGCTACCGGTTGGTCTACCGGTATGGCCGCTACGTGAAGCTCGACGAGTCGAAGATCAAGGTCGCCAGGTACCTGTTCGACCGTCGGGGGGGAGCCGTCATCTTCTTCGGGCGCTTCGTCTCGATCCTCCGCACCTACGCGGCGTTCCTCGCGGGCACCACCCGGATGCGCTACCGACGCTTTCTCTTCTTCAACGCGGCAGGGGGCATCTTCTGGGCAGCCCTGTACGCGTTCCTCGCCTACTACGCCGGATCGTTCCTCTCGACGGCGTCGACGCCCTTCGAGATCGGGTTTGCCTCGCTGGCGGTCGTCTTCATCGTGTCCGGGCTGCTGGTGCTGCGCCGGCACATGTCGACGATCGTCGCCCGTGCAGAGGCTGCGTACCCGGGTCCTCTCGAGTCACCCGAGGAGCGTGACCGTTCACCGGGGCGCGGTCGAAGGGCTGGCGGCCGCGACGACGACCGTCCGGCTGGTGTGCGTGCAGCCGAGCCTGGGAGCAAGGGGCACGCCGACGCTTACGAGGCACCGCGAGACCAGCCGTCGGCATAGCTGCCGCAGCATTCCGCGACTGGTCGGGGAGGGGGGATTCGAACCCCCGGCCTCGTGCACCCAAAGCACGTGCGCTACCAGGCTGCGCCACTCCCCGGCGGCCGCGGCAACCGAGCTACGACCGCACAGCGTACGCCTGCGCTCAAGCCTTCTTCCCGAGGATCCTGTTCATCTTCGTTCCGCAGATGGGGCATGACCCCTGGGCGGCTCGCCGGCCGTTCGCCAGCTCGACCTCCTGGCCATCGAAGGACCGCTTCTCCCGGCACTTGACGCAGTAGCCCTCGTAGTCCGCCATCGGGTGGCTCCTCTCTCCTCTCGAGACCCCGGGCACGGCTGCGGGCAGGCCGCCCTCTGGCTGCCCTCCGGTCCCGGCGCGCAAGCTAGCCGCCGCGACTTCGACAAGGGGGGATGGGAGCCGGGCGAGGCTCGACGGAGGCTATGCCCCGGGGGCATCCACGCCGGGTCCGCAAGGCGCGAGGGCGCCGGAGAGGCCCGGTAGAGTGAGGGACCCATGCGCGCCACCTCCGAAGCGGTCGAAGGCAACAAGGTCCGCCTGTCGGTCGAGATCGACGAGACGGAGATCGCCGACGTCCTGGGCGAGACGATCCGGACGCTGTCTCGCCAAGCCAGGGTGCCCGGTTTCCGGCCCGGAAAGGTGCCGCGCCAGGTGCTAGAGGCGAGGATGGGCGGTGCTGGCGCACTACGGACCGAGGCGCTGCGCGAGGCGATCCCAGATTTCTACGCGCGCGCGCTTGCCGAGTCCGAGCTCGATCCCATCGCCCCGCCGGAGATCGACATCACCTCCGGCCAAGAGGACGGAGCGCTCGCCTTCGATGCCGTCGTCCAGGTGCGACCCGTGGTCCCGGTCCCCGGCTATGCGGGATTGAAGGTGAGAGTGCCGTCGCCCAGTGTGTCGGAGGCGGAGATCGACGCGCAGGTGGATCGCCTTCGAGAGACCGACGCCGAGCTCGTGGAGGTCGACCGTCCAGCGCGAGACGGCGATCACGTCACGATCGACGTCCATGGGACGCTGCCCGAAGGCGGCGAGGCGATGTCCGCGGAGGACCTGCTCTACGAGGTCGGGAGCGGCCGGATCGTGGACGCGCTGGACGTGCAGCTTCGCGGCGCCAAGGTGGGCGACGTGCTCTCGTTCGACTCCTTTGCACCAGGCACGAATCCGGAGGACCGGGAGGTTGCCTTTCGCGTGCTCTTGAAGGAGGTGAAGGAGAAGAAGCTGCCGCCGGTCTCCGACGAGTGGGCCGCAGATGCCTCGGAGTTCGCGACCCTCGAGGACCTCCGCGCGGACCTGCGTGAACGTCTGGAGAGGGTGAAGATCTCGGTTGCCCAGCTCACGTTCCGTCAGGGAGCGCTCGGGGCGCTCGCGGAGTTGGTCGAAGACGACCAAGTGCCCGAGCTACTCGTGGCGGAGGAGGTGGACCGGAGGCTTCAGGAGCTCGGCTCCCGGCTGCAGCAACAGGGGATGGCCCTCGCACAATTCCTCGAGATGACGGGGCGGAAAGAGGACCAGCTGCTCGAGAGCATCCGCCTCCAGGCACGCGAGGAGGTCAAGTCCGATCTCGCGCTGCGCTCGGTCGCGGAAGAGGAGTCTCTCGAGGTCTCCGAAGAGGAGCTCGAGACCGAGCTCGCCGAGATGGCCTCTCGTCTGCATCTCGAGCCAGCGGTCGTCCGAGAGAGGCTCACGCGCGCCGGCAGGATCGCCGCGGTACGCTCGGAGCAGCGGAAGGCCAAGGCACTCTCCTGGCTCCTCGACCACGTCGAGGTCGTCGACGAGGAGGGTGCCCCGGTTTCTCTGGACGACCTGCGAGCGGACCGTGGCACGGAGGTGGATGCCTCCGCCGGTGGCCCAGAGGAGGGCGTGGGCGGCATCAGCGAAGGTGCCGTTGGGGGCGTGTTGGAGCAGGCGGCGGCCGAGCTCGGTGCCGGCGTGACAAACGGGGAGTCCGAAGCATGAACGCATCGCAAGACGGGCGCCTGCGCGCCAGGGCCTATCTGGTGCCGACGGTCGTGGAGCAGTCCAATCGTGGGGAACGCGCCTACGATCTGTACTCGCGCCTGCTGCGTGAGCGGATCATCTTCCTCGGCACTCCCATCGATGACACCGTCGCGAACCTCGTGTGCGCCCAGCTGCTCTTCCTCGAGTCCGAGGAGCCCGACAAGGACATCCACCTCTACATCAATTCGCCTGGAGGCGACATCACGGCGCTTTTCGCCATCTACGACACGATGAAGTACATCAAGCCAGATGTCTCGACGTTCTGTTTCGGGCAGGCTGCATCGGCGGCCGCAGTCCTGTTGGCCGCAGGAGCCCGCGGCAAGCGGTTCGCGCTCCCACATGCGCGGGTCCTGCTGCACCAGCCGTTCGGGGGCGTCGAGGGACAGGCGAGCGACATAGAGCTCCAGGCCAAGGAGATCCTTCGGATGCGCGATCTGCTGAACGGCATGCTCGCCGCAGACACGGGCCAGTCACATGAGAAGGTGGGCAAGGATACCGACCGCGACTTCGTGATGACCGCGGAGGAGGCCGTCGCGTACGGCGTGATCGACGAGGTGATCACCGCCCGCGACGCTCCGGCACTCGAAGCAGTGGGCGCTGCGTAGCGGGCGCTGCGCAGGAAGGGCAGCAAAGGATAGAGCCAGCCCGTGGCCCAGGCCCCGGAGCTGCCGTGAGGGCGGCGGGATGAGGCAGTATGGGAGCAACGAACTCCAGCGGCAGTTCGAGCAGAGGAGAAGCCAGTGGCCAAGTTCGGCGAGGGGGGGGACCTGGTGAAGTGCAGCTTCTGTGGCAAGTCGCAGAAGCAGGTGAAGAAGCTGATCGCCGGGCCCGGGGTCTACATCTGTGACGAGTGCATCGATCTCTGCAACGACATCATCGCGGAAGAGCTCACCGAGACGACCGAGCTCAGCTTCGAAGATCTCCCGAAGCCGCGGGAGATCTTCGATTTCCTGAATGACTACGTTGTCGGCCAGGAATACGCGAAGAAGATCCTCTCAGTCGCGGTCTACAACCACTACAAGCGCGTGCAGGCCGGAACGCCGACCGACGACGACGCCGTCGAGCTGGCGAAGTCGAACATCCTGCTGCTCGGTCCGACCGGATGCGGCAAGACGCTGCTAGCCCAGACCCTCGCGCGCATGCTGAACGTGCCCTTTGCCATCGCGGATGCCACGGCCCTGACGGAGGCGGGTTATGTCGGCGAGGATGTAGAGAACATCCTGCTCAAGCTCATCCAAGCTGCCGATTACGACGTGAAGCGCGCCGAGACCGGGATCATCTACATCGACGAGATCGACAAGATCGCCCGTAAGAGCGAGAACCC
>JBOGGB010000287.1:0-1842 GCA_050743605.1 Acidimicrobiales bacterium | reverse complement strand
TCGAAGGGGTGGCGCTCGAGCTTTGCGCGCTCGACGGGGTTCAGCTCCCCGATCCAGCGGTAGGGCTTGACGAACCGCAGTCCCCGGCCCCTGCCGTGCAGCTCGGCGCCGTAGGGCGGTTCGGGGGAGCGGGCCACCAGGTGAGTATATATGACCAAACCAGTCAGGTATTCTGGGCCGCATGCCGCCCCTCTATCCCGTTTCGCTCGATGTCGCCGGCCGGTCCGTGCTCGTGGTCGGCGGCGGCGAAGTCGGAGCCCGAAAGGCGTCGACGCTCGTCCAATGCGGCGCCCGGTGCACGGTGGTCGCGCCGAGCATGGTGCCCGCCATCGAGGCGCTCGCGGCTCGCGGCACCCTCGTCGCAGAGCTCCGGCCCTATCGCGCCGGCGAGGCGGCGGCCTACCGCCTGGTCGTCACCGCGACCGGGCGGCGCGACGTGGACGGGCAGGTCGCCCTGGACGCGGAGGTCGCCGGGGTGTGGGTGAACGCCGCCGACGACGTCGCACACTGCAGCTTCCAGCTCCCCGCGGTGCATCGTGACGGACCGGTGACCATCGCGGTCTCGACGGGCGGGGAGAGCCCGGTGCTGGCGGCCTGGCTCCGCAGCCGCCTCTCGGAGGTGGCAGGGGAGAACGTCGGCGTTCTCGCCACCCTGCTCGGCTCGGCCCGGGCACGGCTGCACGCGACGGGCCGGCGGGTCGCGCCCGCCCGGTGGGTGGCGCTGCTCGAGGGGATCGTGCCCGAGCTGGTCGCTTCGGGCGACCTCGGGAAGGCCCGCGACGTCCTCGATATCGGGCTCGGGCTGCGCGGGGACGACGAGCGCGCCCGGGGGGACGAGCCGTCGGGTGTCGGCGCCCGGCGACGGTAACCTTTCGAGCAGGGACCGAAGCCGGGAGGAAGCCACGCGATGACCAAGACACTCGATAGCGTTGATCTCGAGCTCTTCCGCAAGGAGTTCACTTCCAACCCGACCTACCGCTTGTCGCAGAACGCGCTGACCAGGGTCGGGTTGGACGACGTCGCGATCAACCGCGAGATCGTGAACGCCACCGACCATGCCCTCTCCGTCTCGCTCGACGACTGGAAGGTCACCAACCAGGAGCGAAGCGGTCGCTGCTGGCTCTTCGCGGGACTGAACCTGCTCCGCGTGGGCGCGATGAAGAAGATGGGATTGAAGGAGTTCGAGTTCTCGCAGAACTTCGTGATGTTCTGGGACAAGCTGGAGAGGGCGAACTACTTCCTCGAAGCGGTCATCGAGACCGCGGACCGCGATGTCGACGAGCGCACCGTCGCCTTCCTGCTCGACTCGGTCGCGAGCGACGGGGGCCAGTGGAACATGTTCGTCGCGCTCGTCCACAAGCACGGGCTCGTCCCGAAGTCCTTCATGCCCGAGACCCACAGCTCGTCGAACACGGCTCGGATGAATTCGGTGCTGCGCTACCTGCTCCGCCAAGGGGCGCAGTCGGTCCGTCGGGCAACCGCGCGGTCCGCCGAGGACGCCCGCGCAGAGAAGTCTCAGATCCTCGCCGTCGTGCACCGCGTCCTGTGCCTCCACCTCGGCACTCCGCCGGAACGGCTCGACTGGCAGTGGATCGACTCGGATCGCAACTTCCACCGTGACGGGGAGGTGACGCCGCAGGAGTTCGTCGGAAAGTACGTGGAGCTCCCGCTCGACGACTACGTCTGCGTCGTGCACGACCCGCGGCCGTCGAGCCCGGTGGGCCGGACGTTCACCGTGGAGTACCTGGGCAACGTGGTGGGCGCGCCGCCGGTGACCTACCTGAACGTAGAGATGCCGGCGATGAAGGAGATCGCCGCGCGCGCCCTGGAGTCGGGCGAGCC
>JBOGGB010000286.1:0-4896 GCA_050743605.1 Acidimicrobiales bacterium | reverse complement strand
CTCCTCCGCGGCGAAGCTGGCCGCGTCCCAACCGATCGTGGCCGCGAGCAGCAGTGCCCAGATGAGCGCGCCCGCCACGGCCGCGCTCCGGACGCGCCCTGCGGCGAGCGCCGAAGGCAGCGCACGGACGGCGCCTCGTACCCAGGTCCCACTTCGCTTGCGTTGCATGCCGCGCCCGGAGACCAGAGCGAGGAGCACCACCACAGCGATCGCCGCGGCGATGCTCGCGTGCGATGCCACCGAGAAGCGGCCCTGCACCCCTTCCCAGGCGCAGCACGTGACGGCGGCGATCATGGCGACGATGCGAGACAGCAGCCACACAGGCCGAAGGGGCGTCCGCCGTTCCTGGCCGTGCACGGGAATCACGCGGGTTCGACGCGTTGGCGGCATGGCGGCCTGATCAGCGCGGGTCGGGGAGCGGATCCTCTGTCTCCCGCTCCCCGACGATCTCGTAGTCAGGGTTCAGGATCGCGAGCCTGCGGCCCCAGGAGCCCACCATCCCCTGGGCGACGAGGCGCGCTCCGGGCTCGATTCCCGGGATCCGCGGCCGGCCCTGGAAGACGAGGAGGATGGCCCCGGAGCGGTCGGCGAGGCTGCACTCGAGGTTGGACGCGCCTCCCTTGGGCTGCACCCTCACGGACTTGATCCGACCGGCCACCTCTACCCGTTGACGCCACTCGACGTCTCCGATCGGGCTCGCGTCGACGGCGCGCCGGGCGAGCGCCTTGTCGGCGTCGCTGGTGACCTCGGTCTCCTCGACGCTGGTGCGCTCGTGGTCGGCCGCAGTTCTCGGCTTCCCCGCCTCCTTTCGTCTGGAGGCGAGGTTGTACGGCACGATCGTCGCCGCCACGTGAGGAACCTGGCTCACTGCAATCGCGATCTTGTCGGCGGTCCGGTCGTGGAGCAGCCGTTGCCAGGCCTTCTTGAAGCCCCGGCGCGGGAGCAGGAGCGTGCATTGGGTCTCCCCGTCGGCGACGACGTCGGCGACGAGCTCGAGCGAGGCGCGCGAGAGACGCCGATCGGGCACTTCTACGATGTCGAGCGGCAGGCGGGAGAGCCCCAGCCGGCTCCAGTCCTCGACGAGGGCGCGGGTCGCGCGGTTGTCGATGTCGAAGTGCACGGCGCGGAGCTCGTCGGGCGAGAGCGCTCTCGCGTACTGGATCGCCCGAGCGGCGGCCAGGTCGAGCCGGTCAACGAGCGCAATGACCACGTGACGGCGCAGTGCGGGAGCTTCGGCCCCTCTGGCCACTCCAGCTTGGAGCTGGCGCTCCTCTTCTGCGTACTGACGGTTCATGTGGATCAACCCCCAATACATCAGCGGGCCGACGAGCACGACGACCCACGCTCCTTCCAGGAACTTGGCGAACACGAAGATGAGCACGACCACGGCGGTCAGCACCGCCGCAAACCCGTTCACGGCGACCTTGCGACGCCAGTGCCGTCCCTTGCTGGTGAGATGGTGCTTCACCATGCCTGACCCGGCCATGGAGAAACCGGTGAAGACTCCGATCGCGTAGAGGGAGACGAGCGAGTCGACGCTCGCGCGGAAGGCGATGATCAGGACCAGCGCGACGACGGTGAGCACGATGATGCCGTTCGAGAAGGAGAGTCGGTGGCCGCGCCGAGTGAGCTGACGGGGAAGGAACGAGTCGGCCGCGACGAAACTGGCGAGGAACGGGAACCCGTTGAAGCTCGTGTTGCCCCCCGTGTAGAGGATCAGCAGGGTCGCGACCTGCACCGCGTAGAAGAGGAATCCGTGACCTGCGACGGACTGGACCACCTGGGAGAGCACGGTGGGCGATCCGGCGGCGTACGGCACCGCGTGGGTCCAGCGGGCGAGCATCGTGACGCCGAAGACCAGGAAGGCGAGGACCGAGCTCATTGCGACCAGCGTCAAGCGGGCGTTGAGCGACTCGGGCCTGCGAAAGGCGCTCACGCCGTTGGAGATGGCTTCGAGTCCCGTCAGCGACGAGCCGCCGTTCGCGAACGAGCGCAGCAGGGAGATGAAGGCGAGCCCCATCAAGATCCCGCTCCCTCTGGTGCCGAAGTGGCCGCCGTAGATCAGGTGCGAGGGCGGAAGTGCGCGAGGGTGGAGGTCGCCGAGAGCGGCCTCCACGTAGCCCGCGACGATCACGCCCCCGAGGCAGAGGACGAAGAAGTAGGTCGGGACGGCGAAGTACCTTCCGGCTTCCCTGATCCCACGAAGGTTCCCGTAGAGCAGTAGGAGAACGACACCTATCGTGATCGGGACGGTCCAGGACAGGAGTGAGGGCACCGCGCTCGTCAGTGCCGCCGTGCCCGCCGAGGTCTGCACCGCGACCGTCACGGTGTAGTCGATGAGCAGAGCTACGGCGGCGATCTGGGCGATCTTGGGGCCGAAGTTGTCGCGCGCGACGACATATGAGCCTCCGGCTTTCGTGTAGAGCTGGATCACCTCCATGTACGAGAGCGTGACGAAGAACAGGACGCCCAGGATCGCGAGCGTGATCGGTACGACCAGGGTGAAGGCTGCGAGCCCGACATAGGGCACGAGCTGGGTGAGCATCTCCTCGGTGCCGTACGCCGAAGACGAGATGCAGTCCGGAGCCAGCACCCCGAGGGCGGTGGCGCGGCCGAGGCGCTCTTGGCTGAGCTGCTCGGACACGAGGGGCCTGCCGAGGAGGAGGTTCTTCAGCCGGTAGCCGAACGGCTCGGCGTACGACGCACCCGCGTCGACAGGCGTGGCGAGGGGTCTCGCCACCGATTGGAGGGACAACGGGGCGCCCGACCTTGGGGGCCGCTCGGCCTCGTGCCCGGTTCCGGCTCGGTCCTCGGGCTCCCCGGCCCGGCTTCCTGGCGCTTCCCCAGGTCCTCCGGGATCGCCGCCGCCCCCGACTCCGGTGGCGCCCGGTTCGTTCATCGACAAATCGTAGAGCCTTGCTGCGGGCCCCGGTCCGATGGTCGAAGCAGCCCGCGCGCACCTTCGCCGTCCTCGCGCGGAGTCGACGAGGCGGCAGCGGGCTTTACACGCGGCGACGAGCCGTGTAGCACAGTGCGGATGCATGTCGTGGTGGTGGGCTGCGGCCGAGTCGGCGCTGGACTCGGGACGTCGCTCACTCGGGAGGGGCACACCGTCGCGGTCATCGACCGCAATCCCCGCGCCTTTCGCCGGCTGCCCGACGACTGGCAGGGCCAACGGGTCGAGGGTTCGGGATTCGACCGTGACGATCTCGAGCGAGCCGGGGCAGACCGTGCCGACGCGCTCGCTGCGGTCACGAACGGCGACAACACGAACATCCTGACCGTGCGGATCGCCCGAGAGACCTACTCCATCGAGCGCGTCGTGGCACGAATCTACGATCCTCGGCGGGCGGAGATCTACCAGCGCCTGGGCATCCCGACCGTCGCGACGGTGACCTGGACCATCGATCAGGTGCGTCGGCGCCTGTCGACAAAGCCAGCGCACGAGTGGTCCGACGCGAGCGGCAAGCTCCTGCTGGTGGAACGCGCGGTCCCCGACGCCTGGGCGGGACGCCGGCTCAGCCAGCTAGCCGTCCCCGGACGCGTGTCGATCGTCGCCGTCACCAGGGCGGGACGCCCGCGCCTCGACGCGCAGGACCTGATCGGGCAGGAAGGGGACGTGCTGCACCTGGCCGTGTCGGTGGATGCTTTGGACGAGCTCGAGGAACGGCTCGCCCATCTCTCGACTCACGAAGGCAAGCAGCGCCGGGAGAGCCGGGAAGGCAGCGGGGTCAGGAAGGGCCGAGTAGGCGGGGAAGGCGAGTGACGGGGACAGTCGGGTGAAGGTGGCGATTGCCGGGGCGGGCAGCGTCGGCTCTGCCATCGCGGAGGACCTCGCGAGCAAGGGGCACCACGTCCTCGTGCTCGAGATCGATTCCGAGCTCGTACAGCGCCGCCGCCTCGAGCTCCCCGAGGTGCAGTGGATCGCTGCTGACGCATGCGAGGTGAGCTCCCTCGACGCGGCCGGCCTGGCGTCCGTCGACGTGGTCGTCGCCGCGACTGGCGACGACGAGGACAATCTCGTCACCTCGCTCCTCTCCAAGCAGGAGTTCGCAGTGCCGAGAGTCGTCGCCCGCGTCAACAACTCGAAGAACCAGTGGCTCTTCAACGAGAGCTGGGGAGTCGACGTCTCAGTCTCCACCCCGCAGCTGCTCACCGCGCTCGTGGAGGAGGCCGTGTCGGTGGGAGCACTCGTGCGGCTCTTGCAATTCGAGGGCGGGAGCGCCCACCTTGTGGAGGTGACCCTGGCCGACGACTCGCCGGCCGAGGGGAAGGCCATCGTCGACCTGCCGTTCCCCCGGGACGCGACCGTCGTGGCCTTGGTCCGGCGCGACCGTCTCGTCGTCCCGCGCGGCGACACCGTGCTCCAATCCGGAGACGAGGTGCTCGTGCTCGTGACCGCCGAGGTCGAGCGGACAGTGCATGCCCTGTTGATCGGCGGGAGCAGAGGCGAGGGAGACCAGCTCCACTGACGGCAAGAGAGGAGCCCACCTGATGGCCAGACAGACCACGTCCCCGAGCATCGGGACCGCCGAGAGCGCCGGGAGCGCCGGGACTGCCGAGACCGCCGGGAGCGCCGGGACCGCCGGGACTGCCGAGGTCGAGCGGGAAGATGCGGGCCAGCAGGTCGACCAGCTCGTGGACGATCTCCTCGCCGAGCTCCCTCCTGCGTCGACGCCGCCTGAAGTCTTCCTGGGCACGCAGTTCGACCGCGGGCTCGCCTGGGTGCACTACCCGGCTGGCCGGGGCGGCCTCGACCTCGCGCCCGTGCTTCATCACCGGGTGCTCGCACGACTGCGCGAGGCGGGGGCACCGTCGGCGGCGCTCCGCAACGCGCTTGGCTACGGCATGGTGGCCCCGACGCTCCTCACCCACGGCACCCCGGCGCAGCTCGAC
>JBOGGB010000285.1:0-4962 GCA_050743605.1 Acidimicrobiales bacterium | reverse complement strand
CTTCGGTCTCGCCGTGAACCGTCGCTGGCAGAACCGCCAGACCCAGGAGTGGGAGGAGCAGACGAGCTTCATCGATGTCGTGTGCTGGCGTGAGATGGCGGAGAACGTGAGCGAGAGCCTCGTGAAGGGCTCGCGGATTCTGGTGTGCGGACGGCTCGAGCAGCGCTCGTGGGAGACGCCCGACGGCGATCGTCGCTCGAAGATCGAGGTGGTGGCAGACGAGATCGGCCCTTCGTTGCGATGGGCTACCGCACAGGTCACGAAGAACGAACGACGCGGCCCCTCCGACGGAGGACGCGGCAGTGCGCGGCAGGCGCCGCCACCCCGGCAGGAGCAGACCACCACCGGGTTCGGATACGACGAGGAGCCCTTCTGATGGCACGCACCAACTACCGCGGCGGCACGTCCCGCCGCGCCCCCAAGGACCTGGGCCGCAGGATCAAGAAGAAGCCGTGCGCCCTCTGCCGTGAGGGCCTTGACTGGGTCGACTACAAGGACGTGCAGTTGCTCCGGAAGTTCATGAGCGACCGCGGCAAGATCCGTTCGCGTCGGGTCACCGGCAACTGCTCCCAACACCAGCGCGACATCGCCGAGGCGATCAAGACCGCCCGCGAGCTCGTGCTCCTGCCCTACACCCAACGCACCGTCACCGAGCGTCCCGGAGGACGGGGCGGCCGGGATCGCGGGGATCGTCCGGATCGTGGGGATCGTCCGGATCGCGCGCAGAGCGCGCCGCCGTCCGATCGGGAGCGGGGCCGCGATGACCGAGGACAGTCAGAGCCCGGCACTTCCGTAGCGGCCGCGCCCGAAGGATCCGCGTCCGCTTCTGTGCAGACCGAACCAGGACCGGAACCCGAGGCGGCGGCCACCGGTGAAGGGGAGGAGGCGCGGTGAAGGTCCTCCTTCGAGGCGATGTGAATGGCGTCGGGCGCCGGGGCGACATCGTCGACGTCGCCGACGGCTACGCCCGGAACTTCCTTCTCCCGGGGGGTCTCTGCCTCGTCGCGACCCAGGGGATCCAGGCGCAGGCAGGGTCGATGCGGCGTGCCCGTGACCTGCGCGAGGCGAACGACCGCCAGGCGGCGGAAGCGAAGACGAAGGCACTCGCCGGCGCCGCGCTGCAGGTGCGCGCTCGGGCCGGGTCGAGCGGCAGGCTCTTCGGCTCGGTGGGCGTCGCGGAGATCGCCGATGCCGTCCGCGAGCAGAAGGGGGTCGAGCTCGACCGCCATGCCGTCGAGCTCGAGGAGCCGATCAAGGCCGTCGGGACCTACGAAGTGACCGTCCGGTTCTTCGCGGACGTCGTGGCGCCGCTCACGGTCGAGGTCACCGCCGCCGGCTGAGGCTGCCGCAGCGGCTCGTCGCACGGTCGAGTCGCCTTCTTCATGTCCCGCGTCACACCCGGCGGGCACGATGGCGCCATGCGGGCGCCTCCCCCCCACTGTCCACAGCTCGAACGCGATATCCACAGGGCTGTTCACAGGGTTGTCCAGGTACATGGCCCGAGAAATCCCCAAGTTTCGGGGCTACTCGTCAACAGGCCCGTTCGGACAAGGTAGGTAGACCATGGTGCAGGCCCTCGACGACCAACGCCCACGCCGGACCTCGCCGGGGATTCCCGGCGGCGTGGGAGAGGGCTATGCCGGGGCAGGAGCGGGCGGGCTGGCCTCGATCGGCGGCCGCCAGCCCCGGGTCCCGCCCCACGACCTGGACGCCGAGGAGTCCCTGCTCGGGGCGATGCTCTTGTCCAACGACGCGGTGGTCTCGGCGATCGAGGCGTGCTCCGCTGGTGACTTCTACAAGCCTGCGCACGGGCACATCTTCGCCGCGGTGCTCTCCCTGTTCGAAGCCGGAGAGCCCGTGGACGCGGTCACCGTCGCCGACGAGCTGAGGCGGCGGGGCCTCCTCGAGCTGATCGGCGATCCGACCGTCTTGGTGTCGTTGCAGGCCAACACCCCCTCTCTCTCCAACGCGGGACACTACGGCCGCATCGTCGAAGAGCTGGCGCTCCTTCGGAGGT
Organism: Acidimicrobiales bacterium; assembly: GCA_050743605.1. Taxonomy (GTDB): domain Bacteria; phylum Actinomycetota; class Acidimicrobiia; order Acidimicrobiales; family RAAP-2; genus JAJYVT01. The sequence goes on along the minus strand of JBOGGB010000285.1, from coordinate 2,945 downwards.
TGATCGGAGTGGCTGGCGAGCTCGCAGAGCTGGGCTACGCGGTGCCCGACGATGTGACAGCCACGATCGACGAGGCCGAGCGCCTCGTCTTCGACCTGTCGGAGCGTCGTACCGCAGAGTCGGTGGAGGCCCTGCGGAACCTCATCGGGCCGAGCCTCGACCGCATCGAGGAGCTCTCGCACCGCAGCACCCGCATCACCGGAGTGGCGACCGGCTTCAACGAGCTCGACGAGGTCCTCGCCGGCCTGCAGCCTGCGAGCCTCACGATCGTCGGCGCGAGGCCCGCCATGGGCAAGACCAGCCTGGCCCTGGGGATGCTCGCCCACGTCGGCACGGTGCTGAGGCGTCCGGCGCTGCTCTTCTCGCTCGAGATGGGCCACCTCGAGCTCACCCAGCGACTGCTCGCCTCCGAGGCGCGGGTCGACTCGCAACGGATGCGCACCGGCCACCTCCATGACAGCGACTGGGCGAAGGTGGGCGCCGCGGTCAGTCGGCTCAGCGAGTCCACGATCTTCATCGACGAGAACCCGCACCTCACGGTGATGGACATCCGAGCACGTGCCCGCCGGCTGAAGAAGAGCGAGGGGGACCTCGGGATCGTGGTCGTCGACTACCTGCAGCTGATGACGGGGCGCAGCAGGGCGGAGAACCGTCAGGTCGAGGTGTCCGAGATCAGCCGAGGGCTGAAGATCCTCGCCCGCGAGCTCGAGTGCCCCGTGGTCGCGCTCTCCCAGCTGTCCAGGAACCTCGAGACGCGACAGGACAAGCGGCCGATGCTCTCCGACCTGCGCGAGTCCGGATCGCTGGAGCAGGACGCCGATGTCGTCCTGTTTATCTACCGGGAGGAGCTCTACGACCCCGATACGCCGATCGACCGGCGCGGCCTCGCCGAGATCGTCGTCGCGAAGCATCGCAACGGGCCCACTGGATCAGCGCATCTCGTCTTCCTCGGCCAGTACGCGCGGTTCGACAATCTGCAGCAGATGTAGGCGTCGGCGACGCGACCCTGCGGGCGGTGCTCGTCAAGCGAGTGGTGGCGCGCATCCGCTGGACCTTGGAATTCGCAGTGCTCGACGTCAAGCCCGGACAGACCGCCGAATTCGAGGCGGCCTTCACGGAAGCCAAGTCGCTGATCGCCTCCATGCCCGGCTTCGTCGGCCCCGAGCTCCAGCGGTGCGTCGAAGCCGACCACCGCTACATACTGCTCGTCCGGTGGAACCGACTGGAGGACCACATCGACGGCTTCCGACGATCTCCTGGGTACGAGCGCTGGCGGTCCCTTCTCCACCACTTCTACGACCCGTTCCCAACCGTCGAACACTACGAGCCCGTCGTCGCGCTTGGATGACGCCGGCGAAACCTCGACCATCAGACCCGAAGGTGCGTAGATACGCCCCAGTCTGGAAACCGAGGGATCCAGACGAGCGCCCAGCAGGCCCTCGATCCGGCGAGCGTCATCAGCGTCGAGATGTCGGCGAAGGTCGTCCGCGATCTCCGCGTCTGCCACCACAGCGGCCACCAAGTACACACAGCTCCACGCGGCCGGGATGGCGACGAGCGAAATGCCGGCGGCCATCCCGATCCCGGTCAGAACCGCTCTGGTCGCCGTGGATGCGGGGCACCTTCCGTCAGACCCGCGCCAGGCCTCCCGTGGAGGCTTGACCACGGAGTTGCGGGGTGACATCATTTCTGATGTCACCGTGGTCGGTCGAGCTGGAGCCTGAGGTACAGGGATGGTTGGACGGTCTTGCCCCAGCCGAGTTCGCCACCGCTGCCTTCCACGTCGATCGCTTGGCCGAGCGGGGTTCGACGCTGCGGATGCCGTACTCGTGCTCGCTCGGCGAGGGATTGTTCGAGTTGCGGTTCGACCTAGGGCGGCTCGCGCAACGCATCACGTTCTTCTTCCCAGGCGACCGCAGAATCGTCTTGTTGACGGTGTTTCGCAAGCAAAGTTCAAACGAACGAACCGAGGTAACCAGAGCCCGAAGCGTGATGGGTCGCTGCATCGAGCAGTTCCACACGGCAGACGAGTGAGGTGAGTGGACGTGCCGACTAGCTGGCAGGATCTGAAGACCAAGCGACTCGACGCGATGAGTGGCCCTGAACGCGAGGAGTACAACCGTGCCTATGCGGCAGCCAGACTCGCCGCCGAGGTCGGAGAGCGCGTACGCCAGGCACGAGAAGCCGCTGGGATTAGCCAGCGAGAGCTGGCACGGCGCATGGGAACTAGCCAGTCAGCCGTGGATCGTCTGGAGGCTGGCGGTGTTGGGGCCACCCTTACCACGCTTCAGCGTGTCGCCTCCGCTCTCGGCCTCACGGTCAGTGTCGACCTTAAGGAAACGGCCTGACGACCACGGAGTGCGGCGACCCTCAAAGTCCCCCGCCACGACGGACGTTCGTTCGGGGCACGAGCCCGATTTCCTCACGACGGTCGAGTTCCTTCCCCAACACCGTCGAAAGCGCGAGCAGGTGGTCCAGTTCGCCAACGCGGCAGAGGCTCGCGGTCAGGGGCGCCTGGTCGAGATGAACCGCCAGGTGCTCACCAGACGCCACTAAGCGAGCTGGCTGTACGCTCCTGGGTCGGTGGCCAATCAGCGTCGCGAGATCGCGATGTCGTCCACGGAGGTGGCGGCGTTCCTCGCGGACCGACACGTGGCCACCATGTGCACCAGGAACTGGGACGGCTCGATCCATGCCGTTGCGATGTGGTACGGCTTCCTCGACGGCCGGCTCGCGGTGCACACGCAGGCGAAGTCCCAGAAGGCTCGCAACCTGACGCGGGACCGGTCCCTGACCTGTCTCGTGCATGCGGGCGAGCGCTACGAGGAGCTGCAGGGCGTCGAGCTGGTCGGCAGGGCGGAGCTCGTCGACGATCCGGAGAAGCTGTTCATCGTGGCGGCGAGCGTCTTCGACCGGTACGTCGCTCCCTATACGGAAGCCGCGCG
>JBOGGB010000284.1:0-3970 GCA_050743605.1 Acidimicrobiales bacterium | reverse complement strand
GGCCTGTACTGCGTGTCGTGCGAGGACTACTACACCTCCGAGCAGCTGGTCGACGGGAAGTGCCCTGTCCACGCTCGACCTGTCGAGGAGATGGAGGAGGAGAATTACTTCTTCGAGCTCTCGAAGTTCGAGGGTCGACTCCTCGAGTGGTACGAAGCGCATCCCGAGGCGATCCGACCCGCGACGAAGCGCAACGAGGCGCTCAGCTTCGTGCGCGGGGGTCTCCGGGACATCTCCATCACCCGGACGTCGATGAGCTGGGGCGTCCCGGTTCCCTGGGACGAGCGGCACGTCTTCTACGTCTGGTACGACGCCCTCGTGAACTACCTGACCGCGATCGGCTACGGCGCGGACGACGAGCGCTGCCGCCGCTGGTGGCCCGCGGTCCACCACCTGATCGGCAAGGAGATCATCCGCTTCCACTGCGTCTGGTGGCCGGCGATGTGCATGGCGGCGGGCGTCGACCCGCCTGCGCAGGTCTTCGTGCACGGCTGGCTGCTCGTCGGTGGCCAGAAGCTGTCCAAGACGCTGGTGCGCCAGCAGGCGCGGCTGGAGGCCGCGCCCGGCGACGGCCATGACGGCGTGGCGGGACCGGGCGGGACGACAGGCTCGGGCCGCGATGCGGAACGACCCGTCCGGCTCACCGAGATCGCGCCACAGGCGCTCACCGCGGACTTCGGGGTCGACGCGACGCGCTACCACCTGCTCCGTGACGTGCCCCTCGGGACCGACGGGGACTTCTCCTACGAGGGTCTGGTCACCCGGTACAACGCGGACCTCGCGAACAATCTCGGGAACCTCGTCGCGCGCGTGGCGACCGTCGTCGGGACGAAGTGCGGGGGGATCGGCCCCGCGCCGGATCCGACGAGCGCGCTGGCCGCGGTCGCGGCCGAAGTGGTGGCGGGCGCCACGAGCGCGTGGGGACGCCTCGCTCCCCACGAAGCTCTCGAGGTCACGTGGCGGCTCATCGGTGCGGCGAACGCCGCCCTCGAGGCGGCGGAGCCGTGGAAGGCGGAGCCCGGCCCCGGGGTCGACTCGGTCCTCGGCGACGCCCTCGAGGTGCTACGCCTCGTCGGCCTGCTGGTGTCCCCTGCCATGCCGTCCACCGCCGCCGAGATCTGGCGCCGCATCGGCCTCGAGGGTGCGCCGCGGGACGGCCGGGTCCCCGCGGACGCCGCCTGGGGCGGGTACCCCGGAGGCCTGCTGGTCGAGAAGGGCCAGGCGCTGTTCCCGCGTCGGAAGGCCTAGCGTGCCCGTGCCGTCGCCCGTGCCCGTGCCGTCGCCCGAGGGCACCGAGTGGGTCGACTCCCACGCGCACCTTCAGGGCCTCTACCTCCTGGGGGAGCGCGGCCCGGACCCGGCACGCTCCGACCGAACGGCGGGCGAGGAGGCCGAGCCCCTCGACGCCGGACAGCTCCTCTCAGCCGCGCTGCGTCGCGCACGGGAGGCCGGCGTGCATCGGATCGTCTGTGTCGGCACCGGCCTCGCCACGTCGAAGGACGCGTTGGCGCTTGCCGCGCGCAGTGCAGCGGGCGGCCTCGACGAGGGCGCCCCGGCTCTGTGGGCGACCGCAGGGCTCCACCCGCACGACGCGTCGGAGGGAACGGGCGAGACGATCGCCTTCCTCGAGGAGGCCGTTGCCAACGACGGCGTGGTCCAGCGCGGTGGAAGGCTTGTCGCCGTCGGGGAGTGCGGGCTCGACTACCACTACGAGCACTCGCCACGAGACGCCCAGCGCCGTGCCTTCGCCGAACAGGTGGACGCGGCGCGACGCCTCGGCCTCGCGCTCGTCGTGCATGCGCGCGCTGCCTGGGACGACCTGTTCGACGTCCTTGCCGCCGAGGGGGTGCCGGAGCGTTCCGTGCTGCACTGCTTCACGGGCGGTCCCGGCGAGGCGAGGAGGTGCCTGGACGCGGGGATGGTGCTCTCGTTCAGCGGCATCGTGACGTTCAAGAACGCTGCCGAAGTGCGCGAGGCGGTGGCACTGTGCCCGGTGGACCGCTTCCTCGTCGAGACGGACAGCCCGTTCCTCGCGCCGGTCCCCCATCGCGGGAAGGCCAACGAGCCCTCCTACGTGCCGCTCGTGGGTGCTGCGGTCGCCGAGGTGAAGGGGCTCGACGTGGCCACGGTCGCCAGGGCGTCGAGCACGACGGCAGCCCAGGTCTTCAGTCTGTGAGCCTCGGCCGGTGAGCCTCGGGGCCGCCGACGTCCGCCGGCTGATGGACGAGCACGGACTGCGGCCGAGCAAGGCGCTCGGCCAGCACTTCGTGACCGACCCCAACACGATCCGACGCGTCGTCCGGCTGGCCCGTATCGATGCGTCGTCGCACGTGGTGGAGATCGGGGCGGGCCTCGGCTCCCTCACCGTTGCGCTCGCCCGCAGCGGAGCCGACGTCGTGGCGGTGGAGCTGGACCGCCACCTCTTCCCGGCGCTGGGCTCCGTCGTCTCTGCATACCCGAACGTGCACCTCGTGAGGGAGGACGGGCTCCACCTCGACTGGCAGCGGTTGCTCGGGCACGCTGGACCCTGGACGCTCGTCGCGAACCTTCCTTACAACGTCGCGGCCACCATCGTGCTGCGTGCCCTCGAGGAGGCGCCGGCGGTGGGCTCGATGTTGGTCATGGTCCAGAGGGAGGTGGGGGAGCGGCTCTCCGCCGGCCCCGGGAATCGCTCGTACGGCGCCGTGTCGGTAAAGGTGCGCTACTGGGCGGACGCTGCGGTCGTCGGCGTGGTGCCGCCCACGGTCTTCGTCCCACGGCCGTCCGTCGAGTCCGCGCTCGTACGCGTCGACCGACGCGAAGCGCCTGGAGTCGAGCCCGCGCTGTGTTCCTACGAGCGGCTGTGCGCGGTGGTCAATGCCGGCTTCGGGCAGCGGCGGAAGATGCTGCGCCGGTCGCTCTCTGCCGTCGTCGCACCGGAGGCGTTCGAAGACGCAGGCGTTGCGCCCACGGCGCGTGCAGAAGAGCTGGACGTCGAGGAGTGGGGAAGGCTTGCCGCGTTCAGGGGCGCTTCGGGCAGGGGGGTAGTCGCAACGTGACCGGTCGCGCTCTCCTCCACGCCCCGGCCAAGCTCACTGTCTCGCTCGAGGTGGTGGCGCGCCGCCCCGACGGCTACCACGACATCCAGGCCGAGATGGTCGCCGTCGACCTCTTCGACCGTCTTGCGGTCGACCCGGAGGGATCCGGCGTGGAGATCGTCGCCGGACCGGGCGCTCGCGCCGAACGGCTCACGTGCGGACCGGACAATCTCGTCTCTCGCGCGTTGGCGGCGGTGGGCCGTGCCGCCGCCGTGCGGCTCGAGAAGCGGATCCCGGTGGGCGGCGGCCTCGGCGGAGGCTCCAGCGACGCGGCGGCGATCCTGCGCTGGGCCGGGGTGTTCGGGCTCGACACCGCGGCGAAGCTGGGAGGCGACGTGCCGTTCTGCGTGCGAGGTGGGCGCGCGCTCGTCGAGGGTGTGGGCGATCGCGTGTCGTCCCTCCCGTTCGAGCCCAGGTCGTTCGTGCTCCTCGTCCCGCCTTTCGGCGTGGACACGGCGGCGGTCTACCGGAGATGGGACGCGCTCGACGAGCGCGGGCAGGAGCGTGCCGGACGGCCTCAGGGAGGTGACGGAGGCAACGAGCTCACGGAGGCGGCCCTGGCGGTCGAGCCCCGCCTTGCCCGGTGGCGCGATCTCCTCGGCGAGACGACGGGAAGGGCACCCGTCCTTGCGGGCAGCGGCTCGAGCTGGTTCGTCGAGGGCTCGGCCGCAGAGCTCGGGGTGGAAGGGCGCGACGTCGTCGTGCGCGGGCGCGAGGAGGGCCGGCTGATCCCTGTCCGCACGGTGCCGGCCGGATGGGCCGGTCCCGAGCCGCACGACGCTCCCTAGACGAGGGTTATCCCGCAGCGCTCACTTACCGGCGCGCCGCTGCCAGCGCGTCGCCTTCAACATCTTCTTGTGCTTCTTCTTGCGCATCCTCTTCCGACGCTTCTT
>JBOGGB010000283.1:0-4211 GCA_050743605.1 Acidimicrobiales bacterium | reverse complement strand
GCGTGGCCACACCTACGACGGGCTCGGTGAGTTCTATCGCGAGACGATCGAGGAGTCCGACGACCAGCCGGTCGACGTCGTCTCGGTGCTCAAGGAGAACAAGGTCGACGTGCTGGTGTCGTACCTGCCGGTCGGGTCCGACGAGGCCGACAAGTTCTACGCGCAGTGCGCGATCGACGCGGGCGTCGCATTCGTCAACGCGCTGCCCGTCTTCATCGCACGCAACCCCGAGTGGGCCAAGAAGTTCGAAGACGCGGGCCTGCCGATCGTCGGCGACGACATCAAGAGCCAGGTCGGCGCCACCATCACGCACCGCCTCCTCGCCCGCCTGTTCGAAGACCGCGGCCTCGCGATCGACAACACCTACCAGCTCAACTTCGGCGGCAACATGGACTTCAAGAACATGTTGGAGCGCGAACGGCTGCTCTCGAAGAAGATCAGCAAGACGCAGTCGGTCACCAGTCAGATCGATCAGGGCATCAGCTCGGATCACGTCCACATCGGTCCGTCGGACCACGTGCCGTGGCTCACCGACCGGAAATGGGCGTACATCCGCATGGAGGGCCGCAACTTCGGCGACGTCCCGCTCAACGTGGAGCTGAAGCTCGAGGTCTGGGACTCGCCGAACTCCGCCGGGGTGATCATCGACGCCGTGCGCTGCGCCAAGGTTGCGCTCGATCGGGGCATCGGCGGCCCTCTCGTCGGCCCGTCGGCCTACTTCATGAAATCCCCGCCGGTGCAGTACCACGACGACGCGGCGCGCGAGCTGGTCGAGGCATTCGCCGGCGGCGCACCGGACGCCGCCTGGCCCAGCGAGTAAGCGGCCAGCGATTAGCCGGCCAGCGAGTAGTCGGCCAGCGAGTAGGCGCCCCAGGCCCCGGCCTCAGGATGCCCCGGCCTCAGGACGCCCCAGCGCTGGCGGTCCGGAGCGGGCGGCCCACCACTCGCGCAGGCGGCGGTTCGCCTCCTCCTCCCCCAACGGACCCTCGTCGAGCCGCAGCTCCAAGAGATAGTCGAGCGCCTCGCCGACCGTCCGGCTCGGCGGGACCCCGAGGAGGGCCATGACCTGTGTCCCGTTCAGGTCGGGCCGGATCGCGTCGATCGCTTCCTGCCCGCGCAGCTCCTCGATCCTCCGCTCGAGCTCGTCCATCCGGCGGGCAAGCGCGCGGGCTCTCGCCTCGTTGCGCGTCGTGCAGTCCGAGCGGGTGAGCTCGTTCAGCCGGACCAATAGCGGGCCCGCGTCACGTACATAGCGGCGGACCGCCCGGTCGCTCCACCCGAGCCGGTAGGTGTGGAAGCGCAGGTGCAGCTCGACCAGCTCTGCGACAAGGTCCACGACCTCCTTCGGATAGCGCAGAGCCTCCATCCGCTGGCGCGTCATCCGGGCACCTACGACGTCGTGGTGGTGGAACGTGACGCCCTCGGGGCCGATCTCCCTCGTGCGCGGCTTTCCCACGTCGTGGAACAGCGCGGCGAGACGGAGCGGCAGGTCACAGGAGGTCTTGTCGACCACGGCCAGGGTGTGGGCGAGCACGTCCTTATGGCGGTGGACAGGGTCCTGCTCCAGCCGGAGGTCCGGCAGCTCCGGAAGGAACTCCTCCGCGAGCCCGGTGGAGACCGCGAACCCGAGCGCGCGCGAGGGTCCCGGCGCGGGGAGGACGAGGATCTTGTCGAGCTCGTCGCGAATGCGTTCGGCAGACACGATGGAGAGCCGGTGACGGCCCGCCTTCACGGCCGCGACCAGGGCGGCGTCCGGCACGAGCTCGTAGGCGGCAGCGAAGCGGGCGGCGCGCAGCATCCGCAGCGGGTCGTCGCCGAAGGAGACGTCGGGATCGAGGGGCGTCCGCAGCCGGTGCGCCGCGAGGTCCGCGAGCCCGTCGTACGGGTCGACGAGCCGGAGGTCCGGCAGCTCGAGCGCCATCGCGTTCACGGTGAAGTCACGTCGCGAGAGGTCGGTCTCGACGTCGTCGCCGAAGGAGACCTCGGGCTTACGCGAGTCCGGGCGGTAGGCCTCGGCGCGATGCGTGGTGATCTCGAAGGTGCGCCCGCGCGCGCGGCAGCCTATGGTCCCGAACCGCTTGCCCTGAGTCCACACGGCGTCTGCCCACCCTCGTACCACGCGCTCGATCTCGTCGGGCCGGGCGTCGGTCGTGAGGTCGTAATCGCTTTCGGGAGCCGGCCCGGCTTCGTCGGTGGCGGTGTCGGGGGCGGCGGGGGTGGGGGTGGCGGCGGGGTCGGCGGTGGGGTCGGTGGTGGTGGTGGAAGCCCGAGCAGGTCCACGCTCCACGAGCGCGTCGCGCACAGAGCCCCCGACGAGGTAGACGCGGTGCCCACACGCCCGAAAGCGATCGGCGAGCGACTCGGTGGCCTCGACGAGCGGGCGGAACCGCTCGGGGACGGTGGGCGACTGCACCAGCCCACCGTACCGCCGGGTCGCGCCAGCCCCTCGTTGCCCACCGCTCCGTCGTAGCTGCGACGCCCGGGTCCGGGCCTGCGCAGTAGCGTCGTGCGGTGTCGCTGAGCATCCGCCCGGGTCGGAGCGGGCCCTCCCGGCTCGGGACCGCCGCGCTGGTGCGCCTGCTCCCGACGCTCGCCATCACGATGACCGGCGCGTTCGGCGCGTTCGGCACCGGCGCGTTCGGCGCGTTCGGCACCGGCGCGCTCGGCGCGTTCGGTGCGCCCGAAGCGGCTGCGGCGCGCGTCGTACGCAGCGCGGCACACTCCACGGCGGCCATCGTGCTCGACGACCAGACCGAGTGGGTCATGGCTCCGAAGACCCCGGCGAAGGGCGCCTCCGTGGCGCCTGCGCATTTCGACCTCGAGCTCACCGCCCGTGACGCACCGGCGGGTGCCGCGGTCGGGGTGGTGGTGTACCCCCGCCTCCGGAGCCGCTACGCGTTGGAGGCCGCCGTGCGCGACGGTCCGCGAGGCACCCCGCTCAGCTCCACCGTCCCGGTGGCGTACGGCGGGCTGTCGCCGGAACCCCGCAGCGCCGCGGCGGTGACGCTGGACTTCTCCGTGGTGCAGTCGGCCGCGAGCAACCAGCACAGCCGGATCGGGCTCGCCTGCGCGCCGCCCACAGGCACCGGGACATGCACAGGTGTCTACCCGGTGGTCGTCGAGCTCTTGCGCCCGAACGGCAAGGTGCTCCACCGGCTCACCACGTTCCTTACCTACGTCTCGGGAAAGAGCGCGCACCCGCTCGAGCTCGCGTGGGTCGTGCCTGTCGCCGCACCCGTCGGGCTCTCGGCGAACCCCTCGAAGCCCACAGCGGGCATCGCGCCGATCACCGCCACCGAGACGTCGACCCTCGAGGACCTGGTCGCCGAGCTCCGCGCGTCGACGATCCCTGTCACGCTCGACCCGTCTCCCGAGACCCTCCAGCGGCTCGAGAGTGCCGGGGTGCGCGGGCGTGCGACGGACACGATGCTCGCCGAGCTGTCCACGAACCGGACGAGGGTCCAGGTGCTGTCGAGCCCCTACGTCCCGTTCGACCTCGGAGCGCTCGCCGGTGCAGGAGAGCCCACCGAGATCGTCGCCCAGATGGCCGCGGGCGCGACAGTCCTCCATCACCTCCAGGTGGAGCCCTCGGCCTCGTCACCCTGGGTCCAGCGCGGTCGAGTGGGGAGAGACATCGTCACAGGCTTGGGCAGGGTCGGCACGAACCAGCTCGTCCTGCCCGAGACCGACCTCGCTCCGACAACTGGCACCACAAGCGCCGGCACCTGGGTCTCGAGCTTCTCTCTCGACGTCCCGGGCAGGAGAACGCCGGCACAGGTCCAGGCCGCCGAGTCGGACACCTGGCTCGACGCGCAGTTCACCTCCCACCGCGACGACCCGGCGCTCGCCGCCACCCAGCTCCTGGCCGACCTCGCGATGGTCTACTTCGAACGACCGAACACACCCGCCACGCGGGGGATGGTCGCGCTGCCTCCCGCCGGCTGGGTCGCCAACCCGGTCTTCACGCACGTGCTGGTCGGCGGACTGTCGCAGGACCCCCTCGTCGCTCCGGTCACGCTCTCCCACTTCTTCGACTCGGTCGGCCGTGGGGGAAAGCGTGAGCTGCTCAGCTCGGGATCCGGACCCGTCCTCGAGCACTCGCTCGCCCGCGCCCTGTCACGGGCACGGGTTCGCCTCAGCGACTTCGACGGTGCCGTGGTCGGACGGCCACCCGTCCTCTCCGAGCTCGACGACATGCTCCTCGCCAGCGA
>JBOGGB010000282.1:0-7891 GCA_050743605.1 Acidimicrobiales bacterium | reverse complement strand
GGGTAAGGGGCTCGGCGCGCTCATCCCGACGGAGGTGTCGGGTTCGGGTTCGGGCTCCCTACGGGAGGTCCCGATCTCCAGTATCCGGCCCAACACCTTCCAGCCGCGGGTCCGCTTCGACGAAGAGGCGATGTCGGCCCTCGCCGCGTCGATTAGGGAAGTCGGTGTGCTCCAACCCGTGCTCGTGCGGCCGGCCGAGGAGGGTACCGGGGAGTACGAGTTGATCGCGGGCGAGCGGCGCTGGCGCGCGGCCCGTCGAGCAGGCCTCCAGCTCATCCCAGTCCTCGTGCGAGAGATGTCCGCCGACGACAGCAGCCTCGCCGAGGCGCTCGTCGAGAATCTCCACCGGGAGGACCTCGGACCGCTGGAGGAGGCGGCCGCCTACCAACAGCTCATCGAGGACTTCGGGCACACCCATGAGGAGGTGGCCACGCGGGTGGGGAAGAGCAGGGCGACGGTGACGAATACGCTGCGTCTCCTCCAGTTGCCTGCCGGTGTCCAGCGGGCCCTTGCTGACGGATCGATCTCGGCCGGGCACGGGCGCGCGCTGCTCGGCACTCCCGACCGAGCGCTCCAGGACGCGCTCGTCGGCCATATCGTCGCCGAGGGATTGACGGTCCGGCAGGTGGAAGAGGCCGTGAGAGTTGGAGAGGTGCCGGAAGACGTCGATGCCGGGTCAGCGGCGCCGTCCGACAGCGGTGCTGCCGATGGTACTACCGATGGTACTACCCCCAGAGCTTCGCCTCGGCCCCTGCCCGAGCCGGGGCTTCTCGAGCTCGAGGAGCTGTTGTCCACGTACCTGAACACGCGCGTGAAGGTGGAGGTGCGCAACCGGCGAGGCAGGATGGTGGTCGAGTTCGCCACGTTCGAAGATCTCGAGAGGATCTACAGGACCATCGTCGAAGGGGGGCAGTCGGCAGCCCCGTCAGACCCCTGCTGATCGCCTGCCCCGGTTGCAGGGGCAGGTCCTGAACCGGTCCTGGCCAGGTGCGGACCGAGGTTGGCGTGCAAGTCTCAACCCCCAGTACAGCAATATCCACAACCTGTGCATGATGTTGTGGATTGTCGGCTTCGCCCTGAGTCGGAGGTCCCGTCATCCCCATGTCTCGGCGGCCCAGGCGCCGAGTGCCTCGCCGAGTGCGTCGGCGAGCGCGGGTCCGTGCTCGACCACCGCGGATGCCGGACCGATCTCGAGGGTCACCGCCGGCATCGTGGTCTCTCGGAGCACGGCGAGCGACATCCCGTGCACGCCGAGGTCCGGAAGGCCGAGCGCGGAGGGGACCTCTCGCTGGATCGCCTCTGCCAGGAGCCGCCCCCCGACCGACTCGTCTCGGTAGCTCGCGTAGTAGGCGGAGAGCGATCCCGGACGTTCGGGGTCGAGTCTGATGGCGAGGTAGACGTCGGCGCCGGCGGTATTGGCCTGCTGTGCCTGTGCCGAGTCGTCGGGGTGGTGGAGGGTCGTGACGGTCGCACCGTCGGCGACGAGCCGGCGACGGAGCGCGACGAGGGGCGAGGCGAGTCCACCGGGCTCTCCGATCGCCACGCGACGCCCGGAGAGGGTGGGTGGCGCCTGACGAAGCAGCTCTCGCGCCCGCACCGTCGATACGAGGTGCAAGTAGGAGGCACCACGCGCCGTGACTCTGCGCAGCGCACGCAGCGTTTCCCCACCGAGGATGCCGTCGACCGGCAGTGCCGAATTCTCTTGGAAGTCCCGGAGGGCTCCCGCCGTGGCGTCGCCGAAGATGCCGTCGACGCGACCCGTGTCGAACCCGAGCGCGCAGAGACGCTGCTGGAGCTCGGCGACGTCGTCACCGCGCAGCATCGGCGTGCGCCGGTAGAGGAAGCGGTCGCCGAGCCCGTACCCGGCTTCCACCAGCGTCTCCCACGTTTGCATGCCGCAGACGCCGTCCACGCGCAGGCCCCTTCGGCGCTGGAAGGCTTCGAGCGCCGCGCGCGTCGCCAGTCCGAAGTGGCCCGAAGGGTCGCTCACGGGCCCGAACCCGAGGGTGACCAGCCTGTCCTGCACGTCGGCCACCCCCCCGCCGTGGTCGCCCTCGCGGAGGGGGAGGGCGGCGGCAGGGTCTGCGAGCACGCGGGCTACAGGTAGCTGGCCAGCTCCTGCAGCAGCTGACCCTTCGGCTTGGCGCCGATCAGGCGGACCTTGGGCTCCCCGTCTTTGAAGAGGATCAGCGTCGGGATGCTCATGACCTCGAACCGGCGCGTCACGTCCAGGTTATCGTCGATGTTCAGCTTCGCGATCTGCAGCTTTCCGGCCTGCTCCGCCGCGATCTCCTCGAGCACCGGGGCGATCATCTTGCACGGCCCGCACCACTCGGCCCAGAAGTCGACGAGCACCGGCACCTCTGCAGCCTTGACATGCTCGTCAAACGTACTGTCGTCCAGCGTCACCGTTTCGTTCACGTTTCCTCCTCGATCCGTTCCCTGTCGACGTAGGCCCTTTCCCCGTTCCGCAGATACCAACGCCCCTAGGCCTCACGCTGTTCCCGGGCCCCACGGGCCACGGGCCGAGGCGTGCCCTCAGGAGCCGCGCGCCTCGAGCCAGCGTTCGGCGTCGATCGCTGCCATGCACCCTGAGCCGGCGGCCGTGACCGCCTGCCGGTACGTGGCGTCCTGCACGTCTCCGCAGGCGAAGACGCCGTCCACGTCGGTGGAGGTGCCGTCGCAGGTGACGACGTAGCCCTGGTCGTCGAGCTCGACCTGTCCCCGGAACACCTCGGTGTTCGGCCGGTGCCCGATTGCCACGAAGACGCCGGTGACCGGGAGCTCCTGTTCTTCGCCGGTCGTCGAGTGGCGGAGGCGGACACCGGAGACCTTTCCGTCGCCGAGCACCTCGGCGACCTGCTGTGTCCAGGCGAACTCGATCCCGGAGTGGCCGAGTGCCCGGTCCTGCATGATCCTCGACGCGCGTAGCTGGTCGCGTCGGTGGACGACGGTGACCTTCGACGCGAAGCGCGTCAGGAACAGCGCCTCCTCGAGCGCCGAGTCTCCACCGCCCACGACGGCGATGTGCTGGTTCCGGAAGAAGAAGCCGTCGCAGGTCGCGCAGGTGGACACGCCGTAGCCGAGGAGCCGGTCCTCCCCCGGGACGCCGAGCATGAGTGACTGGGCTCCCGTCGCGATGATGAGGACGTCCGCTTCGTAGTCGGGCTCGGGGGACGTCGCGTCGGTGGTCCAGATGCCGAACGGGCTCTGCTTCAGACGGACCTTGGTCGCCTTCGCGGTCACGACGTCCGCGCCGAAGCGCTCGGCCTGAGCGCGCATCGCCGTCATGAGGTCAGGACCCATGATGCCGTCGGGGAAGCCGGGATAGTTCTCGACCTCGGTCGTCAACATGAGCTGGCCCCCCGGCTGGTCGCTCGTGGAGGAAGGCTCGCCCTCCACGAGGACCGGGTGGAGCTGCGCGCGCGCGACGTACACCGCTGCCGTCAACCCGGCCGGGCCGGAGCCCGCGATGAGGACCTTCACGTGTGCGGTCATGGCCTTGGTCAGTGCGGGCGGGCGGGGGACGGTCGTGCCGAGCGACGCGACCAGGTGGCGAGACCCGCGAGGCTGAGGGCCCCCCCGAGCACGATGTAGCTCAGCCACACGCTGTGGCCGAAGACGTACACGTCGAAGAGCCGGAGCACGGCGATAGAGCCCACCACGGCGAGCACGATGGCCAGGCTGGCGACGACGAGGCCGAAGACGACCGCTCTCGTGACGAGGGTGGCGGGGCGCACCGCCTTGTCGTGGATGACGTCCACGACGAGCTGCACGACGTCGGCTGCCTTACGGGGCAGCTCCGCCGCCGGCCCGGCATCGCCCGACCTGACCGGCGGATCCACCGTCGGATCGCCGGGTGTCGCGTGCGCTTCGCTCATGCCGGCCAGCCTATCGGCGGTCGCATTACGCCGCCGCCGCGAGCAGGTAGCACACGCCCACGGTGCCCGGGCCCGCGTGGGTGCCGACGACGGGGCCGAGGTCGGTGACGACCAGCTCGTGGGCGACCTCGACCTCACTGAGGCGCGCGACTACCGCGTCGATGTCCGGAGCGGCCCCGTCGCATACGGCAAGTCGCTCCAGGGGTGCTGCGGCGGCCACCTTCGCGGCGACGTAGTCGAGCGCCCGGCCGCGCGTCCGCTGCCTCGATTCCCGTTCGACGACGCCGTTGCGTACCTCGACGACCGGCTTGATGGAGAGCAGCGAGCCGAGCAGCGCCGCCGCGCCGCCGATGCGCCCCCCGCGCTGGAGGTGGTCGAGCGTGTCGACGACACCGACCATGCGCGTGCGGGTCGTCAGGTCGTGCGCGAACGCGACGAGCGCGTCGAGCGAAGCGCCCGCCTCGGCCCGCTCGGCCGCGGCGATGCACATCAGCCCCTGGCCCATCGTGAGGGACCGCGTGTCGACCACCGCTACCGGCAACCCGCCTTCGAGCAGCTCGGCACCGGCAAGGGCGGATTGGTAGGTGGCCGAGACCCCGGCCGACAGCGTCAGGCACAGGACGCCGGAGGCCCCCTCTGCCGCCGCGTCGCGGTACGCGTTCGCGAACGCACCAGGAGGCGGCGCAGCGGTCTCCGGGAGCGTGGGTGAGTCCTTGCACCGGCGCCAGAAGTCGGCCGGTGAGATGTCGCGGCGGTCGAGCAGCTCCTCGTTGCCGAAGCGGATCGTGAGGGGTACGACGTCGATGCCGTAGTGCCCTGCGAGCGAGGCGGAGAGGTCGCACGCGCTGTCGGTGACGACCCGTACTGGGGCCAATGCGCGTTCCCCCTCGCTCGTCTTTCGCCGGCGCCGAGCAAACTAGCGCGGCAGCCGCCTCCGCAACGACGTGGTCGTGCCGCCCACCCATCGGCGCTCGCCTGGGTCGTCGTCGTTATGGTCAGGCTCGGCATCCGGAGCCGACGGAGCGTGGACGCCGCGCGTCTCGGTCGAGCTCCCGGTCGGGCTCTCGGTCGAGCTGCCAGGGGCCGGCACGATCCGGACGCTCGGGCCGGTGTTCACAGGCGTCCTGGGGTCGCCCCACGCCGTGCCGAGCCCCGAGCCCCTCCCCACCTCGTCCCGGTCGAAGGAGGCGGCTGTCCGCACCCCCCTCACGAGGGTCCTGCCGGTGAGGAGCGCGAGTGGGCGACGCGCTCCGAGCAGGGTGGCGACGCCTCCGTAGACGACGATTCCCGCAGCGGCGGCAGCGACGACGCGCAAGAGGAGGCTCACGCCGTGCTGCGCGTCCGAGGCGTCGGAGACGGCGAGGACGGCGGCGCCCATCACGAGCGCCGCTCCGCCGGCACGCCGCAGCGGCGCCCATGCTCGGGGGCCGCCGATGACCCCGAGCCAGCGGCGGAGGACGGCAACCCCGCACGCGGCCGCGACCGTGTAGGCGATCGACACCGAGAGCGCGAGGCCCCGCACCCCGAGCGGCCCGACGAGCGCGACGCCCAGGGCGACGTTCAGCCCGTTCTCGACCAGGTAGAGGTAGAACGCGGTCTTCGTCCGCTGCATGGCCTGCAGGACGCGCGCGACGTACAAGAAGGCGCAGAATCCCGGCAGTCCGAGCGCGAACATCGCGAGTGCGGCACCAGTCGTGTTGGTTCCCGCGGCACGGGCGCTTCCGTGGCCGAGTAGGAGCGAGGCCACGGGATGAGCCAGGATGAGCATTCCCATGGCCGCAGGGAAGATGACCGCGAGCGTGGCACGCAACCCGGCGGTCAGGCGACGCTTGAAGCCGGCTTGGTCCCCGGTCGACCAGCGCTCGGCCAACCCCGGCGTCACCGCGCTCATGATCGAGACGGCGACCACCGCATAGGGCATCTGGAGGAAGGTGTACGCGTAGGTGTACGAGGAGACCGGACCTGTGCCGCCTGCCCGGACGGCCAGCGCCAGCACGACGTAGAGGGCCACTTGGTTCGCGACGACGAAGCCGAACGTCCAGCCCCCCAGGCGTAGGACGGTCCGCACCGCCTCGTGGCGCGGATCCCACCGCCATCTGAGCCGTTCGAGCCCGGCGCCGCGCAGGGCGGGCAGGAGTGCGAGCGCCTGCAGCAGGACGCCGACGGTGGTGCCGAGCCCGAGGAGGACGAGGTCGCCAGAGTGGCCGGGCTCTGCCGCGAGCGCCGGCAGCTTCCCGACCAGTGCGTGAAACCAGAGAAGCACCACGATCACGACCAGGTTGTTCACGATCGGGACCCACATCGGCGCCGCGAAGCGGCGGCGGGTGTTCAAGAGGGCAGCCATGAGCGAGATGAACCCGTACAGGGCGACCTGCGGCACGAACAACCGGAGCAACGTCAGGGCGACGGCCTTCTCTCTCGCGAGGTGTGCCGCCGAGGCGCCCCCGGAGTGGTTGAAGGCGGTGTACGCGTTGATCACCTCGGGCGCGAGCACCCAGAACGCGATCGTCATGACCACCAGGACGACGACGGCGATGGTGGTGACGGCGGAGATCGCGTGCCACGCCTCTTGCTCGTCGCGCGTCGCGATCCGGTCCACGAAGACAGGGATGAAGGTGGCGGCGAGCACCCCGCCGAGCACGATGTCGTAGATCATGTTGGGCGTCGTGTTCGCAAGGTTGTAGGCGTCGGCGATGTGGCTGAACCCGAGCACGTACGCCAGGACGACGACGCGCAGCAGTCCCGTCAGGCGCGAGATCGTCGTGCCCGCGGCCATCCAGACCGCGGCGCGCTGCAGGTGTCCAGGGCCCGCCGAAGCACCGGCTGTGACCTGGAGGCCGGGCGAGGCGCCGGATTCGGCGCCCGGGACGTCCGCGACCGGCGCCGGCGTCGGTGCCGACGCCGTCCTGGCGTGGGCAGGCTGCCGGGTGGGGCGCCGGCGGCTCCACCGTGTCACCGCGGGGTCGCTTCGCCTGCGAGCTCGTGCTCCTCGTGCTCCTCGCGCCGCGCCCGGGCCCGTCGCTTGCGACGGCTCGACCGCCAGGTGCGGGCCCACCAGAAGAACAGGACCGCGAGCGCCACGATGGTCAGCACGATTCCGACCAGCGAGGTGGCAGTCGAGCGCACGGTGACGACCCCGTGCGCGATGACGAGCTGGCCATGGGGCGACGTGAACGTCACGCGGAGCGGGAGGTCGCCGGAGGTACGGGCGAGTACGTCCACGCGTGAGAGGTTGGTCGCGTGGTCGAGCTTCATGGCGAGGTCGCTGCTCTTGTGGGGGAAGACGAACTTGTTGCCGCTGACCGAGAGGGTCCCGACCAGCGTGTAGGGCGCGCTCGATTGGATCGTGACGGGGATCCACCCTGTCCGCGCCGTGAGGGTGATCGTCGTCGTGGCGAACTCGACGAGTCCGAGCTGCATGCCGATGAGGCGTTCGACGGCGGCGACCTCGGTCGCCTGCCGGCGAGCGTGGAGATCCTCGGACTCGCTGGCGAGGAGCATGTCGTCGAGCTCGGAGAGGACGGGTGGCCGGCCGACCACCGCACCGTCGAAGTCGCTGAGGCGGACCCGTGCGCGTGACAAGGCGCGGGCGAGCGAGCGCTGGAGGACGGGTCCGGGTCCCGAGCTGAGCAGCTCACGCTTGCTTCCACGGCCGACCGAGTCGAAGAAGTGGGAGAGCGTGACCGGAGCGACGACGGGGTCCTGCGACAGTCCGCCGACCAGCACGTGGGTGAAGATCGGGTTGGCGACCCAGCCGGCGGGAGGCAGCGCGACCATCCCCCGCGTGGTGGGTGTGTTCGGTCGTTCGAAGTAGACCATCGCGAGGTCCGCCAGGAACTGGGTGGCGGCGAGCGCGGGGTCGTCGCGGTGGGAGGTGAACTGCGCGTCGAGCCAGGTGTCCGACTCGGCGGCCTGGACCTGCGTCGGCGTTCTCCTGCCCGGGACGTCGAGAGAGAAGCTCGAGACCCAGGTGCCGGCGCTTGTGGTGCCAGTTGTCGGAGCGAGGTCGG
>JBOGGB010000281.1:0-3622 GCA_050743605.1 Acidimicrobiales bacterium | reverse complement strand
GCCTGCTGCGAGCCCGAGCATTCCCGCGATGGTTACGGCGCTGAGTGCGATTGCGGCGGGTGCTCGGCGGAGCCGCGGAGTCGGGAGCGTCACGGTTCGATCCTCCTAGGGAAGGGCGCGGGATGTGGATTGGGCGTGGACGGCGTGCAGGGCGTGGACATCGGCGCACACGTTGACGTGGGCGCACGCATTGGCGTGGGCATTCGGATTGCATCCCTCCCGCAATCCTCATACCCGTGACGATCACGAGGGCAAACGCCTCGTGCTCCGCCCTGCGCCTCACTCGCCTCTCGCGAAGGTATCCAGCAGGCGGCTGAGCTCGGGCGGGTGCACGACGACCTTCGTCGCCGAGAGCTCTTCCCGAGGCCACCACCGCCAGCCCGTCACCGAACGGCGTTCCAGCTCCGTCCATCCCGCGGGTCGGGCCTCGAAGCGTGACGTGGGCACCACGAAGTATGACTCGTCCTGATCGAATGCGAGGCCCCCGAAGGTGAATGCCGTCACGCGCCGCCAGCGCACGGGGCCGAGCTCGCCGACCACGTGACCGGTCTCCTCGTACACCTCCCGCCGTCCCGCGTCCTCGAGGCTCTCCCCGGGCTCGGCCCCCCCGCCGGGAGTGAACCAGAACTCCGGCGCCGAGGGGGTGTCGGGGTCTCGGCCCGACAGGAGCAGCACTGCGCCGCACTCGTCGACGAGCAGGACGCGCGCCACCTTGCGACGAGCCGTCGTGCACGGATCGCCGGTTCCTGCGGTGCCGCCACTGCCTGCGGTGCCGCCACTGCCTGCGGTGCCGCCACTGCCTGCGGTGTCGCCACTGCCTGCGGTGCCGCCACTGCCTGCGGTGTCGCCACCACCACCGCTCGGCTCGCCGGCGTCGTCGGGCACTCCCACTCGACGAGCGTCCCACACCGGCGGCGAGGGGGCGACCCCCCGGGAGCGGTCCGGCGCGCCGGTAGGCTCGTGCGACCGATGTTCCGCCCGTTGCCTCCCGACGCCAACTTCGTCGCGCTCGAAGCCGTCGAGCTCGAGCGTTGGCGCGCGCAGCGAACCTTCGAGCGCTCGGTGGAGCGTCGCCGTGGTGCCGAGCCGTGGGTCTTCTACGAGGGACCGCCGACCGCCAACAACCGGCCGGGGGTCCACCACGTGTGGGCCCGTGTCTACAAGGACCTGCTCTGCCGCTTCCGCACGATGCGGGGCTACCTCGTCGAGCGCAGGGCCGGCTGGGACACTCACGGGCTGCCCGTCGAAGTCGAGGTCGAGAAGCGTCTCGGGGTGAACAGCAAGCGCCAGATCGAAGAGGAGGTCGGCATCGCCGAATTCGTCCGGCTGTGCCGGGAGTCAGTCGTCGGCTACGTCGAGGACTGGAAGGCGCTCACCGACCGCATCGGCTACTGGACCGATATGGACGCCGCGTACTGGACCTTCGACCGGTCCTACATCGAATCGGTGTGGTGGTACCTGAAGCGCCTGTTCGACAAGACACTGCTGTACGAGGACCTGAAGGTCGTCCCGTACTGCCCGCGGTGCGGGACGGCCCTCTCGAGCCACGAGCTCGGGCAGCCGGAGGTGTACACCGACGAAGAGGACGAGTCCGCGTACGTGAAGCTGGCGCTCGTCGACCCCGATCCCTCGCTCGTGGGCGACGCCCGGTGGCTCCTGGTCTGGACGACGACCCCCTGGACGCTCCTGTCCAACACCGGTGTCGCCGCGAACGCCGACCTGGAGTACCTCGTCGTCGACGGCATGGTCGTCGCGGAGGACCTCGTCGGCGAGGTCCTCGGGGACGGTTCGGCGCAGCGGGCCACGTGGCGGCTGCGGGGACGGGACCTTGCAGGGCTCCGCTACGAGCGGCCATTCGAGGCGGTCGCGGTCCCTCCGACCGCGGACGCGAGGCGTGGCTGGCGAGTGGTGCTCGCCGACTTCGTCACGACCGACGAGGGCACCGGGCTGGTCCACCTGGCGCCCGCCTTCGGCGAGATCGACCGCGAGGTGGGCAGAGCAGAAGGGCTGCCGACGCTGAACCCGGTCGGCCCGGACGGCTGTTTCGGCGCCGTGGCCGGAGCGCCGTTCGCGGGCCGACCCGTTCGAGAGACCAACGACCTCGTGAACGACGCGCTCGACGCGAGCGGCCTGCTGCTCCGGCGGCACCTCTACACCCACACGTACCCGCACTGCTGGCGGTGCCGCACGGCGCTCATCTACTGGGGAAAGCCCAGCTGGTACGTGGCCACGTCGTCGCGGAAGACCGCCCTGATCGCGGCGAACCAGAAGGTCGCCTGGCACCCGGCCTATATCAGGGACGGCCGCTTCGGAGAATGGCTGGAGAACAACGTCGACTGGGCGCTCTCGCGCGACCGCTACTGGGGCACGCCGCTGCCGATCTGGCGCTGCGACGAGGGGCACGTCGTCTGCGTGGGCTCCATGGCCGAGCTCGCCGAGCTCGCGGCGCGCGACCTGTCGGACGTCGACCCGCACCGTCCGACGATCGACGAGGTCGTCTTCCCCTGCCCGAAGTGCGCGTCCGTCGCCGGCGCGCAGGTCGCCGCGGGGTCCGCGACCGGCTACCTGGAGTCCGAGCTGCCCGTCGCGACGGCGCGTCGCGTCGAGCCGGTGATCGACGCGTGGTTCGACTCGGGGTCGATGCCGGCCGCGCAGGTCGGCTACCCGCACCGGCCGGGGTCGAAGGAGGCGATACGGTTCCCCGCAGACTTCGTCGTCGAGGCCGTCGACCAGACCCGCGGCTGGTTCTACTCGCTGCTCGCGGTGAACGACCTCGTCTTCGGCAAGGCCCCGTACCGTCACGTGATGGTCCTGGGCCACATCGTCGACGCCGACGGCCGCAAGATGTCGAAGTCGCTCGGGAACGTCATCGACCCGTGGGAGCTCGTGGAGACCCGCGGCGCGGACCCGCTTCGGTGGTGGATGTTCTCGCAGGGATCGCCGTGGACCGCGACGCGAGTGAGCACGGGTGCGATCGAGACCTCGATGCGCGACACGCTCCTCACGCTGTGGAACACCGTCGGCTTCTTCACGACCTACGCGTCGCTGAACGGGTTCACCCCCGGCGATCCTGCCGTGCCGGTCCCTGGCGCGCGCGGCGTGCTGGACCGCTGGGTGAGGTCGCGGGTGATGTCGACGCTCGACGCGGTCACCGAGGCGTTGGAGGGCTACGAGCCGCTGGCGGCGGCGACGGCCCTCCGGCTCCTCGTCGACGACCTGTCGAACTGGTACGTCCGGAGGAGCAGGCGCCGGTTCTGGCGCACCGACCCCGACGCTCCGCCCACCGACGCGCTCGCCGCGCAGGCGACCCTCCACGAGGCGCTCGTCACCGTCTCGCTCATGCTCGCGCCCTTCTGCCCGTTCGTGGCCGACCGGCTCTGGCGGGAGCTCTCTGTCGGCGCGGGGGAAGGCGACTCGGTGCACCTCCAGACATGGCCGGCGATCGAGGACCAGGCGATCGACCGCGACCTCGAGGCGAAGATGGCCCTCGCGGTGCGGCTGTCCTCGCTCGGTCGCGCCGCGCGCAGCGAGGCGGGGGTGAAGGTGCGCCAGCCGCTGTCACGCGCCCATGTCTTCCTCGCCCCGGGATCGCCCCCGATGCTCGCGGAGCTCGTCGCGGACG
>JBOGGB010000280.1:0-3173 GCA_050743605.1 Acidimicrobiales bacterium | reverse complement strand
CAACATCGCCGAGAGCTCGGCGAGCGCGGCGGAATCTCCGGGGCGCCGCGCAGCACGAGCGGCGAGCGGCCACGCCCACCTCTGGGTCTCGAAGCTGAGGCCCAGCTCGTCTCGCACGGCCAGGACGGCGAGGGCGCGCTCCAGCGCTCCCGAGTGGTCGCCCGCGCACGCAGTCACCACCCCGGCGAGCAGGTCGGCCGTAGCCACGTCCTGGACCGATTGGCTCCCGTCGGGCGCAGCCGCCTCGAGCGACGCTTCGGCGCGCTCGACGTCACCTCGAAGTCCCGCGAGCATCCCGGCCACCCAGTGCACGACACCGTCGTCGAGAAGGTCCTCCTCCAGCGCGGCGCGCAGCGCCGTGTCCGCCTCGGTCCACTTTCCCTGCTCCATGAGGGCGAGCGCGAGGTTGGCCGCAGCGGCGCTGAGCATTCGCCGCACCCCCGTCCGACGACCGTGCTCGACCGCAGAGCGCGCGGCGCGCTCTGCGCCGACAGGATCGGTGGCCGTGAGGTCGCTCGCCAGGTTCAGCTGCGCGTTCGCGACCATTCCGAAGTCGCCCGCCCGCTCGGCGAGCCTGGCCGCCATCTCGAAGTACGCGACGGCCTCCGCACTTCGGTTGGCCGCTGACGCGGCGATGCCCTTGCCGCTGAACAGCGGGGCGAGGTCCCGCGGGCCGACGTCGACGGCCTGTCCCAGCACGAGCGCCTCTGTCATGAGACGCATCCCTTCGACGATGTTGCCCGTGAACGTGTAGGTCTGCGCCAGCTGCCGGAGCGCCCGTACCGTGTCCGCGTCGGGGTCGACGCTGGAGACCTCCAACGCGGCGACCAGCTCGGTGCGGGCGGCGTCGAAGCGCCCGCTCTGGGCCATCCCCAGTGCCTTCAGGGTGCGGCTGCGCGCGGCACCGCGGTCGTCTCCCTCGGCGCGGTGTCGTTCGATCGCCGCATCTGCGAGCGCGATCCCCCTTTCGGGGTCGCCGTGGTCGACGCTCGCCTTCGAGGCGCGCTCGAAGAGCCCGGCGGCGCGCCGGGGAGGGGCGATCGCACCGGCGGCGGCGTACCCGTCGGCAGCCCGGCCGAGGGCGCCGGACTGCTCGGCGCGCTCAGCCGCCCTGACGAGGAAGTCGAGGGCGTCCGCGCCGATTGTCTCGACGTCGGCGTCGTCGGGCTGCGCCGCGAGCGCATCGAGGTAGTGCCGGGCGATGGCGTCGGCGATCTCCTCGCCGTCGTTGGCGAACGCGCCGCGCAGGTGGCGGGCGACCGCGAGGTGGCGAGCCTTGCGGTCCCGCTTCGAGAGGGTCTCGTAGGCGACCTGGCGGAGCATCTCCTGGCTGAAGTGGTAGGCGCCGCGCTCGGGCGAGAGCGGGTCGGCGGACACCTGGAGCACGTCGCGCCGCACGAGCTCCGCGAGCGCCCTGTCGACGGTCCCGGCGTCCCGGCCCGAGACGGCGACCACCGCGTCCTTCGGGAAGCTCGAGCCGAGCACGCTCGAGTCGGCGGCGATCGCCCGGACGTCGTCGGGCAGCGCGTCGAGGCGGCCGGCGAGCAACGCATGCAGCGAGTCGGGCACCGCGAGGTCCCCGAGCGAGCCGGCGAGCCGGTAGGTGTCGCCGTCCCTCCCGACCACCCCACGGTCGACGAGCGCACGGATCGTCTCGACCGCGAACAGCGGGATGCCCTGTGCGCGCGCGGTGATGGCGTCGCGCGCCTCGTCGGGCATCCCGGGGACCAGCGAGCCGACGAGCGTCGCCATCGAGGCGTCGTCGAAGGGGTCGACCGTGAGGGCGGACCGGTTCCGCCCCATGGCGAACCCGGTGTCGAGAGTCTCGAGCCCGGGGCGCGCGAAGAGCACCACGAAGATCGCAAGGTCGCGGGTCCAGTCGACGAGGTGCGCGAGGAACGAGAGGAGGCTCTCGTCGGCATGCTGAGCGTCCTCCACGAGCATCACGACGGGTGCGACGTGGGCGAGGCGCTCGAAGAAGAGCCGCCATCCGGCGAAGAGCTCTTCGGTCGACAAGACCACCTTGGACTCGCTGGCGTACGGCACGCCGAGAAGGCGCGCCAGGCGGACGCCGACGTACTCTCGCTCCGACTCGTCCTCGACGAAGCGCACCATGCCCTCGTGCAGCCTCGCCGCCGAGACCTCCTGCGCGTCCTCTTCGGCGATCCCGAAGCGTTGGCGGACGATCTCGGCAAGCGCCCAGAACGTCACCCCTTCGCCGTAGGAGAGGCAACGCCCCCGGTGCCACAGCACCGTGTCGGCGATCCCGTCGATGTACTTCTCGAACTCCCAGCCGAGGCGCGACTTGCCGACTCCGGCGGGCCCGGCCACCACGACCAGCCGGGGCGTGCGGCGTTCTACCGACGAGTGGAAGAGGTCCTTCAGTCCGCGCAGCTCGACGTCACGCCCGGTGAACGGCGCCTCGAGCCCGTCCGCGCGTTGCTTGCCACCCATGCCCGACAGGATGCGGAGGGCCCGGAAGAGCTGCTCGGGCGCCTCCTTCCCCTTCAGTTCGTGCACGCCGGTGTCCGCGAAGGCGATGGCCTGCTGGCTGTGGCGGCGCGTCGTCTCGTCGACGAGCACGGTGCCCGGGTCGGAGGCTCCTTGGACCCGCGCGGCGGTGTTCACCGCGTCCCCCGCCACCATGCCCTCGCCTGCCGCGCCGATGGTGACCGCGACCTCGCCGGTGACCACTCCGGCCCTCGCAGCGAGGCCCGGGGCGCCGATCTCGTCGCCGAGCGCGCCGACGGCCTCGACGAGCTCGAGCGCGGCCCGGACCGCTCGCTCGGTGTCGCCCTCGTCTGCGACCGGGGTGCCCCAGACGGCCATCACCGCGTCGCCGATGAACTTCTCCACGATGCCGCCATGCCGGCCGATCACCTGCCGGGCGACCTCGAAGTAGCGCGACAGGATCTCCCGTACCTGCTCGGGGTCCCTGTGCTCGGAGAGCGACGTGAACCCGACCAGGTCCGCGAACAGCACCGAGCAGACGCGGCGCTCCGCGACCGGCGCCACCATCTTGGGAGCCGTGGATCCTGCGAAGGTGGGTCCGGGGCCGGTAGGTCCGGCGAAGGTGGGTCCGTGGCCGGCGGGCCCGGCGGCGGCACCGCTGGCCCCAGGTCCGACGGTGGCGTCGGGCAGCGGGCTGCCGCAGTTGTGGCAGAACCGCTTGG
>JBOGGB010000279.1:0-5599 GCA_050743605.1 Acidimicrobiales bacterium | reverse complement strand
GTGCAGACCGACGTTGCTCCGCCAGTCTCACATTGGAACTTCGCCTTAGACCCTACGATGTGGTCCACCTGGGCTGTGGTGAGTACCGGCGTGCTCGGGTTGGGCACCCCCGAGCGCCGGCACGCCTGGGGGAGCGCCGGCTTCAGGTGGGTCGCGTCCCTCATCCGGTTAGCGACCAGGCCCGCGTAGTGGATCACCTCGTGCGGTGTGAACGGCCGGATGCCTGACGAGGGGTCGGTGGTTGTCGTCGCGAAAGAGACCACGCTCAGCATCTGGCCGACCCTCATGAAGACGAAATTCCCGAACGACCGGGATGTGCCGAGAGATCCGCTGCCCGACAAGCTTGCCTGCCAGTCGCTGGACTGGTCGCCGAGCCTTGGGTCCGCCAGCTGGCTCCAGGTGATCGAAAAGCTTTCGCCAAATTCTGCTCCCGCCTGCTTTAAGACCGAGGAGTAGCACCTTCGGAAGGTTGGCGAGTTGACGGCGGAGAATCCAGCTTCGGCTGTCGCGGCTGCCGGTGGGTCCCATGCGGCGGAGCCGACCGTGGACTTCACCCCTACCTGCGCTGTGCCGGAGATGAACCCTGTGTTCATCGCGGAATCGCTCGATGTATGGAGGAGCGCTGCCACGGCTGGGGCCGGGTCGCAATCGGAGATCTCGGTCGAGGCACCCAACGGTGTGCCTGTCGGTGTGAGAGTCCAGCCGGGGAAGTCGGCTGAGGTGAGCAACACGCTCTCGGCGACAGCGTGAGGTGTCTTCGTAGACGTTGACTGTGAGGGAGCAGCCGCGCTGGGACCCGTGCTGGGCACGAGGAAGCCGAGGAAGACGAGCAGCCCCACCGCGCCGAATTGCGGCGCTCGCCTCGCCCACCTTCCTGCAGACATGTCGACCCCCCGCCAGCGCCTCCGCCCAGGTCCTCCACCGCGGAATATGGACCCTCTGCCCTGCGTGCGCCGCGTAGACGATGGTAACCATGGTGATCGGCTGCCAGAAGGCCTTCGAGCAACCTCGGACAACCTCGGACAACCTGGCGGCACCGCCCCTCCGGCCTGGCGTGGGGGCGGGCGTTACAATGTGGCCGGGATCTGGGCGAGCGGAGGGGCGCGGGGCCCATGGCAGCTCAACAGGCAGACCCTGAACGCATCCAGACCAGGAGCGACTTCGCTCGCGAGCTCACGGTGCTGCGCTCGGAGGCTGGACTGACCGTTCGCGATCTGGCCAGCAAGATCGGCGGCCCCGTTGCCACGCTCGGCGACTATTTCGCCGGGAGGCACCTGCCGAGCCCGAGGCAGACGTCCCTCTACGTCGCGATGCTCGATGCCTGCGGCGTGAGCGACCCGGCCTTCATCCAGCGATGGATCGCCGCACTCACCCGGATCCGCCTGTCGTCGGACGGCCGAGCCGCAAAGGGAGCTGCTCCGTTCCTTGGGCTCGAGGCGTTCACCGAGGGTGACGCCCAGCTCTTCTTCGGCCGGCAGGCGGTGCTCGAAGAACTGCTCGACCACTTGCGAAAGGTGCGGGAGAACAACTCGGGGTTAGGCGGGGCGGTCGCGGTGGTCGGGCCGTCGGGCTCGGGCAAGACGTCTCTGCTGATGGCGGCACTCCTTCCCGCGGTGTGCGCGGGAGACCTGGACGACGGTGGCCACCACTGGACGGCGATGGCGCTCACCGTCGACGAGATCCGATCGGGCGGCGGCCCGCCCCCTCCCGCCGAGCGCCACCGTCAAGTGGTGATCGTCGACCAGCTCGAGGCGCTCTTTTCCATTGGCGAGCGCGACCGCGCCGCACTCATCGAGTCATTGGAGGCGCTTCAGCGAACGACCTTGCTCGTGCTCGGGCTGCGGGCGGACTTCTACAAGACAGCGCTGGCAGAGGCAACCCTGCTCCCGGCGTTACGCAACCAGCAGATCATGAACCCGATGACCGCCGCTGAACTACGCGACGCAATCGTAGGCCCGGTGCGCCAAGTCGGTGCCGGGATCGAAGAGGGTCTCGTGGACGTGATCCTCGCCGACCTGAGGCCCGGGAACACACCCGACTACGGCCACGAGCAGGGGTCCCTCCCACTCCTGTCCTATTCCTTGCTCTGCACCTGGGAGCGAGCATCCCACAATTACTTGACGGTCGCCGACTACCAAGCCGTTGGTGGCCTGCGCGGTGCGGTTCGTGCAACTGCCGAGTCGGTCTATGCGGGGCTCTCCGAATGCGGGCAGGTCGAGGCACGCCGGATCTTCGCGCGGCTCGTTCGGGTCAGCGACGACGGACCGCCCACCCGCAGGCGGGTCAGCAGCGAAGAGTTGATCGCAGACCAGCCGCAGGAACAGGCGGTCTCCGAGGTCCTCGAGCGGTTCGTGTCCGCCAGGCTCCTGACCGCTGACGCTCGAAGCATCCAGATCAGCCACGAGGCGCTGCCCGGCGCATGGCCAAGGTTGGGTGAATGGGTCAGCTCCGACCGGGAGTGGTTGCGTGCGCACCACAGGATCGCCGACGCCGCGCGTGCTTGGATCGGATCCGGCCGAGACGAAGAGCTTCTATGGCGTGGCGGGCGCCTGGAGGCGGCGCTCGAATTGGCGCAGGGACCGGGGAGAGGCCAGGACCTGAACACCGCCGAGCGCGACTTCCTGTCGAGCTCCTCGCACCACCGACGCGACCTCGAGCGGGCAGGGCGCCGCCGTGCTCGGCGGACCCTTCAGCTTCTGGGTGTGGTGGTCGTGCTGGCGGTCGTCGCCATCGTTCTCGCCACGGTGGCCGTCAACGCCGATCTCAGCTCGGACCGTGCCAAGGATCAAGCCCTGTCACGGCAGGTCGCGATCGAGGCAACCCAGCTGCGCCAGACCGAGCCTTCCTTGGCGGCACAGCTGGCCCTGGCCGCCTACCGGATCTCGCCTACCACCCAGGCAACGTCTGCGCTGGTGGACGCGACGGCCGGCGAGATCCCTGCTCGGCTGCTCGGGCCGGTGGGCCCCACGACCGTGTCGGTCTCCGCCGGCGGCCTTCTCGCCGTCGACCAGTCCGCCACCGACACCGTCCGGCTCTACCACATCTCGTCTTCTCGCCCAGTCAAGCTCGCACAGGTGCAGGTCGGACCCCGCGCGAAACCGGACTACGCCGTCGCACTGAGCCACGACGGCAGGCTTCTTGCTGCCGGCGGAACCACCGACACCGTCGTCCTTTGGAACGTCACCGATCCGAACCGGCCAGTCCGGCTGGCCACGCTCGGCGGGCTCAAGAGCACGGTCTACTCGCTTGCCTTCACACCTCACGATCGAGAGCTCGCTGCCGCCGATGCTGCCGGAGTCGTCTACACCTGGGACATCGCCGCTCCTTCCCACCCTTCTGATCGGGTCGTGCTCGATGCACCCGGCGGCGCAACGGTGAACGCCGTCGCCTACAGCCCGAGCGGCAACTCGCTGGCGGCGGCGGGCAACGCGGGCCTCCTGGCCGTCTGGAGGGCCGGCAGCGCGGTCCCGTCGCTTGCACGCGGCACGTCCGCGACAGCGTTCGAGAGCGTCGCCTTCGGGCCGGGGACAAAGCTGGTCGTCGCCAGCGGGAACAACTACACCATCGAGACTTGGTCGCTCTCCAGCACCGGCACGTTGCACCCGCTACACGGTCCGGTCAAGGTCGCCACGTCCGAGGTGGGTGCGACCGCCTTCAGCCCCGACGGGTCGACGATCGCCGTCGGAGCGACCGACGGCTCGTTGAAGCTGTACAGCGCGCGCACCTTGGCGTCCGTCGCCGTCTTCGGCGATCCTGACCCCGTCACTGGTGTCGCCTTCACCGCCAACGGGCGCGATCTCGTGTCAACCGACTCTGGCGGCATCACGAGAATCTGGCCACTTCCGCCGAGTTCATACACCGAGCCTGGAGACGTTTATTCGCTCACGTACAGTTCGTCGGGCCGGTACCTGGCCGCCGGCAGCGAGGGGGCGAACGGCGACGTCACCATTTGGGGCGGGACGCAGACGCTTCGCCCGAAGCGACTTGTCGACGTATCGATGCCCGCCGGATTCGGCTCGGCCGTGGGAGCGGCAGCCATCAGCCCCGACGGCGACGTTCTCGCAGCGGCCAACTTCACAGCAGCAATCCAGCTCTTCGACATCAGAGACAAGGAGCGCCCGACCACCCTGGGAGCAGCACTCCACGGCAGCAAGCCCAACATCGAGCAGCTCTTCTTCAGCCCAAATGGGAAGCTCCTCCTCGCCGGAGACGACAGCGGTGAGCTCCGCGTGTGGAACGTCGCCGATCCGAGAAACCCCCGGCCCCTTCCGACGATCAAGGGCGCAGGCGGAATCCAAGGTATCGCCTTCTCACGGGGCACAAGGCTCCTTGCGACCGCCTCCACCGACAAGTTGGTGCGGCTCTACAACATCGCCGATCCGCAGCATCCCAAGCTGCTAGCCACGGTTGGCGGCTTTGCCAGCTACGCCTACACCACCGCCATCACCCCGAATGGCCGAACGCTCATCGCCGGCAGTGCCGACGGCACCATCCGCATGTGGAGCATCTCGGATCCCGCGCACCCTCAGCTGCTGGGCAAGCCATTGTCGATCCCCGCCGGCTACGTCTTCCAGCTCGCCGTCAGTCCAGACGGGCGAACCCTCGCCGCGGCCTCGACGTCCGATGGGGTGTGGCTCTGGAACATCTCCGATCCATCAGAGCCGACGTTGACCGGCAACCTCGCCGCCGCGCAGGACTCGGTATTCGTCGTCCTGTTCAGCCCCGACGACAGGGTGCTGGCCGCAACTGGAAGCGACGAGGCCCTGCATCTGTGGTACTACGAACCCCGAGAGGCGGCCGAGGCAGTCTGCTCGGACGCGGGTGCTCCGATCACGCGAACGGAATGGAACGAGTACATCCAGGGAGCCGCGTACCGACCACCGTGCCGGTGATGCACCACTTCCTTCCCCGGGGTGGGACCATCGCCGTCGCGGCCTGTCGATGGTTCGTCTCCCGGCGGGCCCTCCTCTCCCGGAACAGGGAGGCCGAAGTCCGGGGCCACGCTGCGCCACGATACCCGTGAGACGGATGCGACGCGTGGTGGACGTCGAGGACGCCAGGAACCGCGGGCGGAGCCCGATGCCGTTCACCTCCAATCGGGAAAGCCACGGAAATGCAGAGACGCTTCGCGCGTGGTAGGGAGGTCGCATGCAACGACGCACCATCGGCTCGCTGACTGTCACGGTTGTCGGTCTCGGCACCAACAACTTCGGCATGGGGATGCCCGCTGACGGGGTCCCCCCGGTGGTGGCTGCCGCCCTCGATGCCGGCGTCGACCTCTTCGACACGAGCGACTCCTACGGTGAGAGCGAGGAGCGACTCGGCACGGCGCTCGGCCGGCATCGTGACGACGTGCTCATCGCGACGAAGTTCGGCAGCCCGGTGAAGGGCGAGGAGGGGACGGGCGGAGCGCGTCCCGACTATGTCCGCCAGGCGCTCGACGCGAGCTTGCGGCGGCTGGGGACCGACCGGATCGACCTGTACCAGCTCCACCGTCCCGACCCCACCACTCCGATCGCCGACACGCTGGGTGCCCTCGCAGAGGCGGTGCATGCCGGGAAGGTCCGCGAGATCGGCTGCTCGAACTTCAGCGCGGAGC
>JBOGGB010000278.1:0-5633 GCA_050743605.1 Acidimicrobiales bacterium | reverse complement strand
GACGCGGTCGTCCTGTCCTGCACCGATTCGGACGCCGCGCTGCGGAGCCTGCTTGCCGGGTTCCCGGCGGCGCGCGATGTCGAGGTGCACGGCGCCGGGTTGGAAGAGGCCTTCCTACTTCTCGTAGGCGAGGACGAAGAGGTCGAAGAGGTCGAAGAGGAGATGGTGGGCAGATGAGCTCGACGTACCTGCGCTACGAGGTGATCCGTACGTTCAGGAACCGACGGTTCTTCATGTTCTCGCTCGCGTTCCCGCTCATCATCCTCCTCGCCGTCGGGGGGGCCAACCGGCACGCGAAGCTGGAGTCCATCGCGCTCCCGTTGTACTTCATGACGGGCATGGCGGCCTACGGCGCGATGATGGCGGTCATCTCCTCCGGAGCGCGGATCTCGTCGGAGCGACAGCTCGGATGGACCCGCCAAGTGCGCATCACGCCGCTGCGGACGCGCACCTACTTCGAGGCCAAGGTCCTCTCGGGCTATCTGATGGCGCTCCTCACGATCGTCGTCTTGTACCTGGCGGGATCGGCCCTGGGTGTGCGCCTCGACGCGCGCCAGTGGGCGATCATGACGCTCCTCCTGGTCGTCGGCCTGGTGCCGTTCGTGCTGCTCGGGATAATGGCGGGCCACCTGCTGAAGCCGGACTCCGTGGGACCCGCGGTCGGGGGTGTCACCGCGCTCTTCGCACTCCTGAGCGGCGCGTGGGGGCCGTTGTCCACTGGTCGCTTCTTCGTGGACGTCGTCAAGTGCATCCCGTCGTACTGGCTGGTGCAGTCCGGTCGCGTGGCGTTCGGCGGGTCAGGCTGGCCGCCGGCCGAGGCCTGGATCGTGATCGCAGTCTGGAGCCTCGTGCTCGCTCGGTTGGCGGTCCTCGCCTACCGCCGGGACACCGCGCGGGTCTGACGAAGCTCGGTGCGACGGGCTCCGCGGGTACAGGCGACCTCGGTAGCGTTGAGCCCCATGGGCCAGATGGCCTCGAGACCGGCGAACGACGAGTGGATCGCCGATCAGCGCAAGTGGACGCACGGCTGGCGGCACGCGGTGTTCCCCACCATCTTCCTCGCGTACCTGGTGCAGGTCGGTGCCGCCATCCCCCAGGACTACCAAGGGGCCGGTGTGGTGGTCGGCTTCGCGGTCCTGGCCGCCTTCGGAGTGGGCTACGTGCTCGTGGTGCCCGCCAGCTGGCAGGGAGACGGCTCCCGGTACCTCCTGCTCACGGGCGCGCTCGGAGCCCTCTGCCTGGCCGAGCTGCCGTTCGCGCACGCAGATGCACTCGTGATGGGGGTGTTCGTCTCGGCGGTGGTGGTCGTGAAGTACGGCGAGCGCGGCTTTCCCGTGGTGGCGGCCCTGACGGGCTTGGCGATCGTCCTGCCGGGCGTGGTCCCCTCCTGGCACGGGACCTTCACGACGGGATTCGACAACGGCACGGCGATCGCCATCCCGATGGCGTCGCTGGCCATGTTCACCTTCGGCCGCGTCGTGAAGGGCAATCGCCACCTCGTCGCGGCTCGCATCGAGATCGCCCGTCTCGCCGCCGAGAACGAGCGGACTCGCATCGCCCGGGACCTCCACGACCTGCTGGGGCAATCGCTCACCACGATCACCGTGAAGTCGGCGCTCGCCCAACGGCTGAGCCACCGGGACGTGGAGGGCGCGCTGCGTGAGATCGCCGAGGTGGAGGCGCTCAGCCGCCGCGCCCTGATGGACGTGCGCGCGGCGGTCGGCAACTACCGGGAGGTCTCGCTGGCCAACGAGCTCGCGACCGGCAAGGAGGTGCTCCGAGCGGCGGGGATCGCCGCCGAGATCCCTCCCGCAGCCGAGGTCGTCGACGACGCGACCCAGGAGCTCTTCGGCTGGGTGGTGCGCGAGGGAGTCACGAACATCGTGCGGCACTCGCGTGCGTCCAGTTGCACCGTGCGCATCTCGCCCTCCTCGGTCGAGATCGTGGACGACGGCGTCGGCGCCGTCGGCCGGTGCCGTGGGAACGGGCTGGTCGGCCTCTCCGAGCGCGTCGCGGAGGCTGGCGGCGTGGTCGAGGCGGGCCCAATGGACCCGTCGGGCTGGCGCCTCGCCGTGAAGCTCGTGGCCGCGGTGCCGTGAGCATCCGGGTCCTCCTTGCCGACGACCAGGAGCTCATCCGCTCGGCGCTCGCACGGCTCTTGGACCTCGAGGACGACCTGTCGGTCGTCGCGTCCGTCGCCCGGGGTGACGACGTCGTCTCCGCGGCCCAGGCGAGCCGGCCGGATGTCGCCCTGCTGGACCTCGAGATGCCGGGGATCGACGGCCTGGCCGCGGCGGCCCTCTTGTCGGAGCGCGTCCCGTCGTGCCGGACGCTCATACTCACCACGTTCGGGCGTCCCGGGTACCTGCGCCGCGCGATGGAGTCGGGCGCGTCGGGCTTCGTGGTGAAGGACGCGCCAGTCGACCAGCTCGCCGACGCGATCCGCCGGGTGGCGTCGGGCGAACGGGTCCTCGACCCGACGCTGGCAGCAGCCACCCTGGCGACCGGCCCGTCGCCGCTCACCGAGCGCGAGCGTGACGTGCTCGCCGCCACCAGGACCGGTGCCTCCGTCGCCGAGATCGCGGCGCAGCTGTTCCTCTCGGAGGGCACCGTCCGCAACTACCTCTCGCAGGCGATCGCCAAGGTGGGGGCCCGAAGCCGGGTTGAAGCGGCGCTCACCGCGGAGGGGCACGGTTGGCTGTAGCGACCCCGGCGTTCGACGTTCCAGGGCAGAGCTCAGGCAGCGGCGTGCACCAGGTCCAGCAGGTCCTCGTGGAAGCGCTCGTCCGAGCTGGCGACGAGAGAGCTCGAGTCGAGTATCCACGGTTCGCCGGCGAGGTCGGTCACGAACCCCCCGGCCTCCGCCACGAGCAGGGATCCTGCCGCGACGTGGACGAGGCCAAGGCTTGCAAGCAGCACGCACCCGGCGATCTGGCCGGCGGCGACGTATACAAGGGCGAGGGTCGTCGAGAGGCATCGCACGTCCCAGCGATCCGCCCGGATCGCCGCCGCAAGGACCCGAGCCCCCCTCTCGCGCGCCGGCCCAGACCTGGGCCACGCGCCGAAGTCTACGATCAGGCTTGAGCTGGACGTGGACAGCGGCCCCAGCCCGGCTTCGTCGACTCGCCACGCGCGGTTGCCCCGCTCCGCCACCACGACATCGCCGGTCGCCCCGTCGCCGACCACCGAGATCGCGACGCTGCCCTCCTCGACCAACGCGACGTTGACTGCGAACAGCGGGATCCCCGACGCGAAGTTCCGGGTGCCGCAGATGGGGTCCACGATCCAGTACGGAGCGTTCTGGGGGACGTCGCCTCCCCGCTCTTCTCCGACGACCGACCAGCCAGCTACCCCGGTGAGCCGCTGGCGGAGATGGTCCTCGACCGCGACGTCGGCATCGGTCACCACGTCGCGACCCTCCTTCGGGTGCACCGCGCCGGTGCCTCGCGCCGCGAGCATGAGGGCCTCCCGGACCGCAGCGACGGCGGCCGTCGTCTCGGGGCGGAGCGCGGGCATGGCACCATCATGCCCGCGCCGTTCGGACGGGCGCGGGTAACGGGCGCCGTGCGGGCAGCGACCCGGCTTCAGGCGTCGATCACCGGCAACCTGAGCGTCTCGGGTTCCGCGCGCTCCGGTCCCCACCGGAACGCGCGCGGGCTGACCCCGAACGCCGCCTTGAACACCCGGCTGAAGTCGGCCGGGTCGTCGAAGCGGATCCCGGAGATCCCGGCGACACTGCTCGAGACGACGCTGTCGGATCCAGCCGGCGACCGTCGACCCGCTGTCGTGGAAGAGCTTGTGCAGAGCCCGCGTGGAGTAGCCGTGGGCAGTGGCGATCTGACCGGGGCACAGCTGCGGGTCGCTCAAGTGCTGCTCGATGTAGCTCGTCACCTGCGTGAACACGGGGCGACGGCTCGTGGAGACCCGGTAGACAGGCATCTGCTGGAGGAGGAGGGACGTGAGCAGGTCCGCGACGTTGTCCCCCAGGCGGGCGCCGTCCACGGCGGCCAGGCTGTCGAACTGCGCCGCCAGCTCCGACAGGAAGGCGAACACGAGCGCTCCCATCGAATGTCGCCCTGAGATCCGGCATGCGAGGAGAGCGTCCACGTCGTGTGGCGCGAGGCGCACGAGGCCTCTTCGGGCACATCACCACCAGCATGTGGTGTGCTGCCTCGAATGTCAGGCTGTACGGTCGATCGGGATCGTAGACGGCGATGTCCCCGGGCGCGAGATGGGACATCCGACAGCCTTGCCGGAGAACGGCGCGCCCCGACAACTGCACGCTCACCTTGTAGTACCCCAACGGCGATCGGTCGATAAGCCCCTGCGTCCGTTCGACGCGATGGGCGTCCGCGACGATGTCGACTAGATGACGTCCCGCCAATAGTCGAAACGGTCACGAGGTTCGACGTCGGACGCTCGCGAGACGTTGACGATCACATCCGGACCTCCGTTCGAGGATCGTCGCCGTCTTACCTTGGTAGCGCAGCAGGCCGCTCCGCGTCCGGTCCGGGCGCTGCGAGCACCGGCGAGGTGACCTCGTGATCCTGGGTCGAAGGCCGCCGAGTCCTACCCCGGTGAGCAGGGGCAACGGGGGGGAGGGACCCCCGCTACCCCGCTACTCGGGTCCAACCCTTCGTGCTACTTGAGCTTGGTCCAACCCTTCGGCGGCCCGATCCATGTGCTGACCCGCCTCATCACGGTGGGTGCCGTGTTCTGGAAGAACTGGACCTCGTCGTTGCAGGTTGCCGGGTACTTGTACCCGCCGCAGTCGATGTTCGGGGCGCCCTGGATGGTCGGTCCCCTGAACGCCCTCGCCGCCCTGAACAACGTCGCCGGGGTGACCTGCTTGCCCTCCTTCATGAGCTTGGTGCCCAGCTTGGCGATGCCGAGGATCGTGGCCGCGGATTACGGACCTACAGCTCTTCCGGTGAGGCGAAGATGCTCATTTCGGGTGTGCGAACCGCAGGATCATGCCCTCTCCTGCGTCACTCATCGTCCTCCACCGCTCCCGGAGGAGCGTCGCGCAAAGGCAGCGTGAAGATCTCTGCAGCGGCAGCGTGGAAGCCGCCAGGGAGCCCGAGGGTCTCGAACGCTTCGGCGATCTCACGCATCTCTGCGATCCAACGCCAGCCCTTCGCGTGCACCGACGCGGCACTGTGCTCGAGCCTCTCCTGAAGCCCTGGAAGCGACTCCGTCCATTCCTCGAGGAGTGCATCCTCGGTGCCGGAGGCACGGGCATACCGATGGACGGCGAGCAGGAGCGCGATCGTGCCCTTGGTCCATGCGGCGTACGCGCATTTGAGCGCCGACGCCATCCCGATCTCCTCGCCGAGGGTCCGGACCTCGACGGCGCTCCCGTCGAACAGCTCAGCCACCGTCCCAGCAGCAGCGCCTGACAGATACAGGCGCACGTCGCCTCGACGCTGCGGCGGTCTTCCGACCAACCCGCCGTCTACGAAGGTCGCGCCGGCTCTGGTCACATGCGACCCGACCTTCGCCGCCGTGGACGGCGAGATCGCGTTGGCGTCCACGTAGACGCCTGAGAACCGGTCAAGCGACCTCGCCGTATCGAGCGCTGCAGCGGGCGGACAGACACTGATGACGACCCCCGCCTCCGCTGCGACCTGGGC
>JBOGGB010000277.1:0-12890 GCA_050743605.1 Acidimicrobiales bacterium | reverse complement strand
TCAGTACCGTCCCGACATTCTGCGGCGTGATGAGGCGCCTGGGGCCTGTGAACTTCGCGACGGGGAGCGCCTTCTCGCCAAGGAGCAGCCGCGCAGTCTGGATCACGTCTTCGTACCCGCACCAGACCACGCCTTCTTCGATCTGGCCCTGGATCACCGAGTGGCCGACGCCCTTCGACTGGTCCACGAGGTACGCGGTGCCGCCGCCATAGCCCATGAACGTCTGCACAGTCGATGTACGGTGCACGCCCTTGATGCCGGCGAGCACGCCTGTCAGCTCACCGGTGAACTCGTCGAAGATGACGGTCGCCTTCGGGGCCCGGAGCAGTGCTGACTCGGTAGCGCTCGAGAGCGTCGTGAACCAGGTTGTCACGTTGGCTGTGATCACTGTGTCGGTGCACTGCGGGCAGAGCTTCTTCAGCTCTGTGAGCAGGGCTCCGGTGGCGGGCGGTGAGGTGCCCACGGCCTTCGACTCGATGATGATGGACTGGAACGGCTTCCCATGGTGCTCGTAGACGGCCTGCTCCACGCCATTGCGTGCGACGAGGCCCAGTGTTGTGTTCAGGGACCCTTGCAGGTGAGCTTCCTTGTCCTCCTTCAGCGTGCTGCCCCAGCCGATGATCTTCAGCCCGTGCTTCTCCGCTGTGGCGATCGCCGGCGCGACCTCGGTCGCGGTGAAGTCGCACTCGAAGAGGATCGCCTGGTAGCCCTCGGACACCGCGTCCTTCGCGGCCGTGGTGAGTGTCGACACGCCACCCTTGGTCGAGAAGAGCTTGGGCTGCATACCGGCGGCCGCGAACAAGTTCGTCGCAGCCTTACCCATCTCTGTGCACGCCTGGAGCTCGCTGTCGCCCGGCACGACCATGACTTTCTCGCCCTTCAGGCGTGCGGGGTCCTTGAGCACTCCTCCATAGAATGTGATGCCCTTGAACGGCGGCAATGTCTGCAGCGCGTGCACCTCTTTACCCAGGGCCGGCAGTGTGACCCCGGACGACGTCGACGCGCCCGCCATCGGTACGAGCCCGACCGCCAGCAACCCCGCCGTGCCCAGCGCCGCGAAGCCCGAGAGCAGCACCTTTGGCCGCAGGAACCTTCTTCTTGTCATGTCACTCCCCCTGTTTGGACCTCGCGGTCACCAGTGCCACGTTGCAGTTGCCGACCAATGCCGGTCGGCGCTGCTTAGTCGCCCGGGACTATAGATCGCAAACGAGGCGGCGTCGACGGCTGCGCCGTGGCCTGCGCACCGAGCTGCGCCGTTGACGATCCCGCCGGCGCTCGCTACCCTCGAAGGTCCTGGCAGAACGGTGCTCGGGCTCGCGCCGGACCCGACCCAAGGACGCGACCTAAGGAATAAGAAGGAGGAGACGGCGATGGAATTCCTGCTGATGAACCCGACGGGGCAGCCCTCGCGCATGACGGCAACGCTCGCCCCGCGCCCCGAGGACCTTCGTCACAAGCGCCTCGGGCTGGTCGACAACACGAAGGCGAACGCCGCCGAGCTCCTCGAGGCGGTGGCGGCGATCCTGCACGACGAGCTCGAGCCGGCCGAGATCGTCCGGCTGCGCGTGCCGGCGACCTTCCCCGCCGACGACGCCCTCCTCGACGAGATCGCCCGGGAGTGCGATCTCGTCATCGAAGCGGTCGGTGATTGAGGCTCGTGCTCCGCGGCCAGTGTGGCCGACCTCATCTTCTTAGAGCAGCGTGGCGTCCCCGGTGCGGCGATCTGCACGGAGGCGCTCGTGGCGAGCGCCGACGCGATGGCGGCGGTGCAAGGTGCGCCCGGTTACCGGTATGCGGTCGTACCCCACCCGGTGGGCAGCCTCGACGCCGGGGGCATCGAGGCGCACGCGAAGGTCGCGGCACCCCAGGTGCTCGCGATCCTGCGCGGCGCAGTGAGCGAGGAGACTGCCGGTAAGCAGGCTGCCCCGTGACCGGTGCCGTCGACGGCGGCACGGGCGTCGCGGACGGTGCCGAGGGCAAGGTCGACGTCGCCCCGCTCGTGGCGGCGATCGAGGCCTGCTACGACAACGGCTGGACCGACGGCCTGCCGGTTGTGCCGCCGGCGCCCGC
This sequence comes from Acidimicrobiales bacterium, assembly GCA_050743605.1. Taxonomy (GTDB): domain Bacteria; phylum Actinomycetota; class Acidimicrobiia; order Acidimicrobiales; family RAAP-2; genus JAJYVT01. The sequence continues at coordinate 10,820 of JBOGGB010000277.1, read as the reverse complement.
CCTCGTCGAAGCGTTCCTCGAGACGACCCGGCGCAGCCCGGACGAGGTGATCTGGCGGATGCCCCAGGTCTACCGGTCCTGCACGGTGCAACTCGCGGCGATCAACGCCGTCATGGCCGGATGCCGCCCGGAGTACTTCCCGGTCGTCCTCGCGGCACTGGAGGCGACGATCGACGAAGGCTGGCCGGGGACCGGCGGATGGCAGTCGACGACGGGCGGCGGACCGATCCACATCGTGAGCGGCCCGATCCGTAACGACCTCGGCTTCAACTCGAAGGGCAACGTCTTCGGGCCGGGCTTCCGGCCGAACGCGACCGTGGGGCGGGCTGTCCGGCTCGTCATCATGAACGTCTACGGGATCCGTCCCCACGAGCTCGACCAATCGACGCAGGGCTCGCCGAGCAAGTACACCTGCTGCATCGCCGAGAACGAAGAGGAGAGCCCCTGGCCACCGCTCCACGTCGACCTCGGCTTCTCTCCCGAGGAGAGCGCCGTCTCGGCGATGCACATCCGGAGCTGCGAGTTCGTCGACAACCGCCTCACGGCCGAAGCCGAGCACCTCCTTCGGGACGTGGCCGACACGATCGCGAGGACCGGCTCGGTGATCCGCCGCACGAAGCGCTGCCTGGTCGTGCTCGGCCCCGAGCACGCGCAAGCGATCGCTGCCGGGGGCTTCTCGAAGGCCGATGTCAAGTCCTACCTCGCCGAGCACGCCGGGAAACGCGCCTCCGACCTCAGGCTGGCGGGAAAAGACGGCGTGCGGGTGCAAGCGAGCGTAGGCAAGGCGGCGACGCACGGGTCCGGACACGAGCGTGCCCGTCCGGCGACCGAGGACGAGGCTGGCGCGGACGCCGATGCCTTCGTGCCCATGGTGAGCTCCCCCGACGACCTCGTCGTCGTCGTCGCCGGCGCCCGAAACGCCGGTGTGTCCGCGGTCTGCCACACGCTCGGCTTCCCCCAGCACGTCCCCGGAAGGGCGCTCGTGGAGCGCCGCGACTAGGCCGTCAGCCTGCTGCAGGGCCCACGTCGACGACCGCGCGCCCTACGATCTCGCCTCGCGCGAGCGCGGCGTAGGCGGAGTCGGCCTCCTCGAGCGAGAACCGCCTCGACACCATCGCCTGGGGCCTCAGGACTCCGCGCTCGACCAGGCGGATCAGCGCCGGCATGTCGGTTCGCGGCCTTCCCCCGTAGGACCCGAGGATCCGGAGCTTGCGGCGAGGCAGCCGGGACAGATCGACCTGGCCGGTCACCCCCTTCGGCGCGATGCCGATGACCACCACAGCACCGCCGTCGTCGGCCATGCCGCAGGCGGAGTCGAACGTGGCGGCGCTTCCCAACGCCTCGAACGCGACCGCCACGCCACGCCCGCCGGTGATCTCCCGGACCGTCTCCACCGCGTCGACGGCGCTTGCGTCCACCGTATGGGTGGCGCCTAGTCCCTCGGCGGCCTTCAGCTTGTCCTCGCTCACGTCCACGGCGATGACGCGCGCCGCACCGAACGCGAGGGCCAGCTGGATGAGCGCGGACCCGACCCCGCCGACGGCGACGATCGCGACGTCGTCCCCCGGGCGCACCCCGGCCACCGTGCTCACGGCGCCGTAGGCCGTCAGCATGCTGCACCCCAAGATCGCGACGTCGCGCAGGTCGAGGGAGCCGGGAACGCCGAAGACGTCAGTGGCCGGAACGACGCAACGCTCGGCAAGCCCTCCCATCGAGTACATGGCGACCGGCGAGCCGTCGGGCCGTCGCAACCTCGACTGACCGTCGTAGAGCGCGCCGCGCAACCGGTTCAGGCTGAAGAACGTCTCGCAGAGGTCCTCGGCGCCGCGGACGCAGTGGCGGCACCAGCCGCACGGCATGATGAAGCTGGCCACCACGCGGTCGCCCACCGCGACGTGCTCGACTCCCTGCCCCAGCGCGGACACCACACCCGACACCTCGTGGCCGAGCACCGCAGGTAGAGGGAACGCGACCTCCCCCTTCATGACGTGCAGGTCCGTGTGGCACACCCCGCACGCGGTAGTCGCCAACAGCACCTCTCCGGGGCCGGGGGCAGGCTCTGCGAGCTCTTCGATCCTCAGAGGTTGGTCTGAGGCCTCCAGCACGGCTGCACGCATCGTCGTCTCCCTTCTCGGTCCGTGCCGGCGGCGCCGCTCGGCTCGGGCCCATCCACGGCACGGTCTGCTCCCCACTATCATTGCCACATGAAGACGGTGATCCGGCACGCAGGACCGCTGCAGGCAGAACGGCTGCACGGTGCCGAACGCTGAGGACGCCGTCCGCCGCGCCGATCCGCACGGGCACAGCGCGGCGGCCCACAGTCATCACCTCCCGGCACTGCCCGAGCACGTCGACATCTTCGACACCACCTTGCGCGACGGCAGCCAGCAGGAAGGGATCTCGCTCACCGTCGACGACAAGCTGCGGGTCGCCGAGCAGCTCGACCACCTCGGCGTCACCTACGTCGAGGGGGGGTGGCCGGGCGCCAACCCGAAGGACGACGAGTTCTTCGCCCGCGCGCGCACCGAGCTCCACCTCTCGACGGCCACGCTCGTCGCCTTCGGCTCGACGAGGCGGGCGGGCGTTCGCGCCCAGGACGACCAGGTGCTCGGCCGCTTGGTCGCCGCAGGAGCGCCAATCGCGTGCATCGTGGCCAAGAGCTGGGACCTCCACGTCGAAGAGGCGCTGCGCACCACGCTCGACGAGGCGATCGCGATGGTCGGCGACTCGGTCCGCCACCTGCGTGAGCACGGATTGCGGGTGTTCGTCGACGCCGAGCACTTCTTCGACGGCTGGCGCCGGCACCGGGACTTCGCCCTGCGCGTGCTCGCTGCCGCCGAAGAGGCCGGCGCGGAGGCGCTCGTGCTGTGCGACACGAACGGCGGATCGCTGCCCGACCAGGTGGGCGAGGCGGTCGCGGACGTGCGCCGGACGACCAGCGCACAGCTCGGCATCCACTGCCACAACGACGCGGGCTGCGCCGTCGCCAACTCCCTCGCCGCGGTCGAGGCTGGCGTCACCCAGGTGCAGGGATGCATGAACGGCTACGGCGAGCGCGCCGGGAACACCGACCTCTCCGCGGCAATCCCGAACCTGAGCCTGAAGCTCGGGATCCGCACTCTGCCCGAGGGACGGATCGAGCGACTCGCTCCGATCGCGCATCACATCGCCGAGCTGGTCAACATCGCCCCGTTCTCGCAGCAGCCATACGTCGGCGCGTCCGTCTTCGCGCACAAGGGCGGCCTGCACGCGAGCGCGGTCGCGCGCCGGCGCGACCTCTACGAGCATGTGGACCCACAGCTCGTGGGGAACGGGACCCGCGTCGTCGTCTCCGAGATGGCCGGGCGTGCCACCCTCGCCATGAAGGCGGAAGAGCTCGGACTCGACCTGGACGGCGAGGACCTCGGCCGGGTGCTCGACGAGCTGAAGCGCCTCGAGCACGAGGGCTACCACTTCGAGGTGGCGGACGGGTCACTGGAGCTGCTGCTGCGCCGGGCGGCAGGCTGGGCGCCCGACTTCTTCGCCGTCGAGTCCTACCGCGTCATCAGCGACCACCGCGACGCACTCCCAGGCGAGCGCCTCACCACCGAGGCGACGGTCAAGGTGCAGGTCGGCGAAGACCGGATCGTGGCGACGGCCGAGGGGAACGGGCCGGTGAACGCGCTCGACGCCGCGCTGCGCCAGGCGATCGAGCCCCGCTTCCCCACCCTGCACCGCGTGCGACTGACCGACTACCGCGTGCGCGTGCTCGGCACGGGCAGCGGGACCGGCGCGGTCACCCGCGTCCTCGTGGACACGGCCGACGACGAGCGCACCTGGACCACCATCGGGGTCTCCGAGAACATCATCGAGGCGAGCTGGCAGGCTCTCTACGACGCGGTCGTCTACGCCCTGGTCCACGCCGGCACGGGACACTGACCCGGCACCGTCGACCTGGCCGGGCTCTCAGGACGCGGGCGGCCGGTCGCGCATCGCCTTCACCACCGGGTCGAGCGTCGTGTGGTCGGGGTTGCGGGCCGCCACCGCCCCCTCGAAGCGGGCCCGGATGGCATCGGCGTACTGCCAGGGGTGCGTAAGGATCCAGAACTGCCGTGAGGCGATCGCCTCGAAGACCTGGTCGGCGACATCGCGCGGCTGCTTGCGCTCGGGGAAGTCCGGGTACTCGCCGGGCAGGGTGGAGGGTGCGGGACCGAGGCGGGCGGGCCAGTTGCGCTCGGCGCTCATGATCTTGGTGACCACCCCGCCCGGGCACAGGACCGAGACGCCGACCTTGCTGCCGATGGCCTCGAGATCGCGGTAGAGGACCTCGCTCAGGCCGACCACGGCGTGCTTCGAGGCGACGTAGGCGCCGAGGTTCGGACAGGTCATGAAGCCGGCCATGGACGCGGTGTTCACGACGTAGCCGCTGTCGCGCTCGACCATCTTCGGGAGGAACGCCTCCAGACCGTGCACCACCCCCCAGAGGTTCACCCCCAAGACGAACTCCCACTGCTCGTGGGTCAGCGCGTGCACCGGAGCCGAGCTGCCAACCCCCGCGTTGTTGGCCAGGAGCCACGGGTCGCCGACTCCTGCTTCGACCCTCTTGGCGAGATCGAGCACCGCGGCGCGGTCGGACACGTCGGCCTCCATCGCCCACACGCTCCCGCCGGCCGCGCTCAGCCGGTCGGCCACTGCGGCGAGCGCGGACGCCTCCACGTCGACGAGCGCGACCCGCATGCCCTCTGCGGCGGCACGCTCGGCCATCGCCTCGCCCATCCCGCTCGCCGCACCCGTGACCACGGCGACCCTGCCCTCCAGCCCTTGCCCCGGCGCGCCGACCCGGCGAGGGGTCACCCGAGCTTCGTGAGCGCGCGGCGGAGGTTCCGAACCGCCTGGTGGGTCCGCTTCTCGTTCTCGATGAGGGCGAACCGCACATGGCCGTCTCCGCCCGGGCCGAACCCCGCTCCGGGCGAGGTGGCCACCTCGGCATCGGAGACGAGGAGCTTGGCGAACTCGATCGAGCCCATCTCGCGGTAGGGCTCGGGGATCGGCGCCCAGACGAACATGGTCGCCTTCGGCGGCACCACGTCCCAGCCGATGCCGCGCAGGCCCGCGCACAGCGCGTCGCGGCGCAGTTGGTAGATGCGCCGGAGCTCCGCGGGGTAGTCGGGCGCCTCGCGCATCGCGACGATGGCGGCGATCTGGATCGGCTGGAACGTCCCGTAGTCGAGGTAGCCCTTCAGCTTGGTCAGCGCCTGGACGATCTCGGAGTTGCCGACGAGGAACCCGACCCGCCATCCCGCCATCGAGAACGACTTGGTCAGGGTGTACAGCTCGACGGCGACGTCCTTCGCCCCGGGCACCTGAAGGATCGACGGCGGGGAGTACCCGTCGAAGCCGAGGTCGGCGTAGGCGAAGTCGTGCACGAGCACGACGTCGTGCGCCCGCGCGAAGTCGACCAGGCGCTCCATGAACGCCAGGTCGACGCAGGCGGTCGTCGGATTGTGGGGGAACGACAGCACGATCACCCGCGGCTTTGGCCAGGTCGCCTCCCAGGTCTGGACCAGCGCGGCGAAGAACCCCTCGCCGGGACCTTCGTGGACGTCGTCGATCCCGGTCCCGCCCGGTCCCTCCAGCGGGACCTGGTGCACGTCCGCGCCGGCGAACAGGGGCGAGTAGATGTGGATGGGGTACGAGGGGGACGGCACCAGGGCCGAGTCCCCGGGGGACAAGAGGACCCACATGACGTGGGAGAGGCCCTCTTTGGCCCCGATGGTGGTCACGACCTCGAGGTCGGGGTCGAGCTCCACCCCCCAGTTGCGCCGATAGAGGTCGCAGACGGCCTGCCGGAGGTTCGGGATGCCGCGGGACGCGGAGTAGCGGTGGTTCCTCGGGTTCCGCACCGCCTCGGCCAGCTTCTCCACCGCGACGGCCGGCGAGGGAAGGTCCGGGTTGCCGAAGCCGAAGTCGACGATGTCCGCGCCCCGACGGCGTGCATCCTCCTTCAGGGCGTTCATCGTCGAGAACACGTAGGGGGGCAGGCCGGAGATGCGTCGGAACTCCATGCGAAACGCTATCCCACTCCTCGGGGTGACAGCCTGCGGCCGTAGGGCGCTGCGTACCATGTGGTGCCCCGGAACCCGGCCCTCGAGGAACCTCCCCGACCATGCACCTGCTCGGACTCCTGAACTTCACCGGCCTCGTCGCGAGCGCCGGCTACGGAGCGATCTTCGTCCTGTGCGTGCTGCAGTCGTGCTGCGTGCCGACGTCCTCCGAGCTCACCCTGGGGTTCGCTGGGGCACTGGCGGCCCAGGGGAAGCTGAGCATCGCCGGAGTCATCGTGGCCGGGACGCTCGGCGAGGTGGTCGGCGCCTACATCGCCTGGGTCGTCGGCCGCTACGCCGGCAGGGCCGCAGTCGACCGTTTCGGCAAGTACCTCCTCCTCAGCCATCGCGACCTCGACCGGGCCGAGGCCTGGTACGACCGCCACCGGCGGTTCGGTGTCTTCGGCAGCCGGCTGCTGCCGGTGATCCGCAACTTCGTGGCGCTGCCCGCAGGAATCGCCGAGGTGCCGCTGGTGCGGTTCGGCGTCCTCACCGCCGCCGGGTCGCTGCTGTGGGACGGGGCGTGGGCCGGCATCGGCTACGGCGTGGGGGTGCACTGGCGCTCGATCGCCTCGGGATTCGGCGACGCCGGCTACGTGCTCGCCGCGGTGGCGGTGGTGGCAATCGCGTTCGCCGTGCTCCACCGCTACCGCAGCTACAAGGACGCGACCGCGGGCCCCGGCTCTGTGCCCGTGCCGGCCGGCGACCGGGTGCCGCTCCTCGGCAGCATCTTCCCCACCCCCCTCGCCGCCAAGGTGCCCGAGGTCATCTTCGCGTTCTGGGTGACCAAGATCCTGACCACTGCGGGGGGAGAGGCCACCTCGGACTACCTGAGGGTCTACGGCAACGTGAAGGGTGGCGCCGTCGAGGTGGCCCTGTTCGCGCTGGGCCTCGCGCTGCAGTTCGGCTCCCGGCGGTACCGGGCGTTCTCCTACTGGCTCCTGGCGTTCGCCATCGCCATCTTCGGGACCGGGGTCTCCGACTTCCTCCACCTCGACGTCGGCATCCCCTACGCGGGGACGACCCTGCTGTGGGCAGTCGTCCTGGCAGTGGTCTTCTGGCTCTGGCAACGCTCCGAGGGCACGCTGTCCATCCACAGCATCACCACCCAGCGGCGCGAGGCCTTCTACTGGGCTACCGTCTTCGCCACCTTCGCCCTGGGCACCGCCCTCGGGGACTTCACCGCCACCTCCCTCCACCTGGGGTACCTGGCCTCGGGCATCCTCTTCGGCGCGGTCATCCTCCTCCCCGCCCTCGCGTGGTGGGCATTCGGGCTCAACGCCATCGCAGCCTTCTGGATGTCCTACGTCATCACGCGGCCGCTCGGCGCGTCGTTCGCCGACTACATCAGCAAGTCCCACCACTTGAGCGGGATCGACTTCGGGGACGGTCCCACCGCGATCGTGTTCGCCGTCGCCGTCGCCCTGCTCGTCTCGTACCTCGCCATCGCCCGCCCCGACATCCAAGAGCCGCGGGAATCTTCCCCTGGCAGGTTGCCGTCGCCGTCGCGGCCGCCGTCGCAGGCGTCGTCGATGCCGAGGCCAGTGCTGGTCCGCAGGCCCGAGCCGGAACTGGAGTAGCGCGCACTAACCCACCCCGTTCAGGTTCGGGTAGGCACCAGTAGTGAACAGCGTGTGCGCGGCGATGAACGTGATGGTCACGCCCGTCACGGGCACTCAGCCACCACCTGGCCGCCACGAGCCGGTTACGCTCGAGGATGTGCCTGTGCGCGCCAGCGGCATTCGGCAGCAGAGCATCTGGGCGAGCCTCGTCAGCGACGACGCCCCGGCCCTTCGCGACTGGCTGCTCGCGCTCGGGTTCACTCAGGACCTCATGATCCCCGGCGAGCACGACGGCGCTATCCACCACTGCCAGCTCGACTGGCCCGAGGGTGGGCGGATCATGCTCTCGAGCACGGACGAACGCCCTACCCCATGCCGGCCGGGGACGAGTTCCCTGCATGTGGTGACGGCCGATCCCGACGCGGTGATGGCCCGCGCCCGCGTCGTGGGCTCGTCCGTCGTACACGAACTGGTCGAGCAGACCGACTATCCATCGCGGGAGTTCACGGTGGCCGACCCCGACGGCAACCACTGGACGTTCGCGACCTTCGCCGGCTAACCGAGACCGTTCAGCAAGCCCCCGTGGCGGGCGTAACTTCGTGCTCGACGGCACCGATCACCGCTCACACGAGGAGCAGAACTCGATGATCCGTCGCTACATCGCATGGCGCAATCGCCACGCTCACGGCGAAATGCTACGTGAGCTGGTAAAACGCGCAAACGTTGCCTGACGCGGCACTAGGTCGGCATGCGCAGCACCGGCTTCACCACGTCGCCCGCCGCCGACGCGGCGATCGCCTGCTCCACCTGCTCGAGCGGGAAGACGGTCATCAGGCGGTCATAGGGGAACCGGCCCTGCCGGTGGAGCTCGATGAGCGAGCCGATCAGCACGCTGCTGCGGCCCTCGCCGCCAAGGATGCCGATCACGCGCTTGCCCCACAGGGTGGGCTGGTGGTCGAGCGTGAAGCTGGCACCCGCCGATGCGCCGCCGATGAGCGCGCAGGTCCCCCGCATCCCGATGGAGCCGGCGGCCTGCACCAGCACGTCCACCGATCCGGTGCACTCGAGAGCGAAGTCGGCCGGACCGCGGCAGGCGTCGCGCACCGCGGCGACCGGGTCTCCGTCCGCGACGTCCACGACGTCGGTGGCGCCGAGCTCCCGAGCAAGCTCGAGCCTCCCGGGGTGACGGTCCACGGCCACGATGCAGGCCGCACCGGTCAGCTTGCTCGCCATCACGGCCGCCAGCCCGACGGCGCCGGCCCCGTAGACGCAGACGCTCGAGCCCAGCGGGGGTCGAAGGGCGTTCAGCACGGCACCCGCGCCCGTGCCGATGCCACAAGCGAGGGGTCCGAGCAGCTCGAGCGGCGCGTCGGTGGGGACCCGCACCAGGCTCCGGGCATCCGTGAGCGCGTACGTCGCGAAGGAGGACTGCCCGAAGAAGTGGCTGTGCATGGGCGAACCGTCTGCGCCGCGCAGCGCCGTGGAACCGTCCGCGCGGGCGCCGCCGACGACGAGAGGTCCGAGCTCGGCGCAGTAGCGAGGCTGGCCGTCGAGGCAGCTCTGACAGCGGCCGCACCAGGGCCATCCGATCACCACGTGGTCGCCGGGATCGAGCCCCTCCACGCCGGGGCCGACCTCGGCCACGATCCCCGCCCCCTCGTGGCCGAGGACGCCGGGGTGAGGGAACGGCATGTCGCCGCGGCGCGCCAGCTCGTCGGTGTGGCAGACACCGGTCGCCACCACCTGCACGAGGACCTCGCCGGGGCGGGGGGCGTCGACGTCGACCTCCTCCATCTCGAATGGAGCGTCGAGCGCGCGGAAGACCGCGGCGCGCGCCCTCACGCCGCGTCCCGGGCTTCCCGGCTCACGGCCACAGGCGCATGGAGGCGATCGCTGCGCCCTCGGCGAGCGAGCGCAACTTCGCCCACATCACCTCAGGATGCACCCGCTGGATCCGGCTCGCCTGGGCGAACCCGCAGTCGCTGCTGGCGATCACCCGTTCACGACCGAGCAGCTCCGCGAAACGCTCGATCCGCAGGGCCACGAGCTCGGGGTGCTCGACGGTCGTCGTGTGGTGGGTGACGATCCCCGGGAGGAGGATCTTGTCGTCCGGGAGCACGACGTCCTTCCAGACCTGGTACTCGTGCTCGTGACGCGGATTGGCGGCCTCGATCGAGTAGGCGCCCGCCTGCACCTTCAGGATGAAGGGCAGGAGCTTGGCCAGCGGCGCGTCGGCGACATGGGGGACGTGCCAGCTCCCGAAGCAGACGTGGTAGCGCACGCGCTCGGGCGGGATGCCTGCGAGCGCGTGGTTCAGCGCCTCGACGCGCAGCTGAGCCCAGCGCCTCCAGGTCCGCTCGCCCTGCTCGATCAGATGGTCGTACATGTTGGCGAGCACCGCGTCGTCCACCTGCAGCACCACGCCGGACTCGTAAACCGCGCGGTACTCGACTGCAAGCGCGTCGGCGATGGCGTACAGGTAGGCCTCCTCGTCGCGGTAGTGCTCGTCGATCCCCTGATAGGCGGTGCTGGCCGGGGCGACACTCGTGAAGAAGAGCTCCTTTGTGTGCTCCTCGAGCCCGGCGGCTTTCCCCGCTGCGACCAGATTCGCAAGGTCGCGTCGCACGGGGCCTTCGTCTGCGTAGGCGATCGGCCCGACGCAGACCTCGGCTGGCGCGCCGTCTGCGACGGCCGAGGACATCTCACTCTCTGCGAAGAAGCCCTTGAAGCGCTCCCGGTCGCGCCCCAGCCAGACGAGTGGTCGCAGGCGGTCGGCGCGAACCTCGAAGCCGGAGATCCGCTCCAAGACGTAGGCCGACCAGCTGGACTTCCCGTACTCGCCGTCGTTGACGATGTCGAGGCCGCTCTCGACCTGCTGCGCGACGACGTCGCGGACGGCCTCGCGCAGCTCGGTGTCGTCGGGCACGAACCGTTCTTGGCTGCCCGCCATCGAGAAGCCTGCCGCGGACCCGGCAGGAGCGACCAGACCTTCGGGGCGTACGATGCTGCCGACGTGCGTGGTACGGATCCGGTCATCGCTACGCAGCATCGGTCTCCTCCCGAGGGTTCGGGCGGGGCGGCGGGAACCTCGCGAGCCCACCGGGCCGGAGGGTACCAGCGCGGCCCTTTGACGGCGTTCCGCCGCCGACGGTAGCTTCCTCGCCGAGGGTCGCCG
>JBOGGB010000276.1:0-3652 GCA_050743605.1 Acidimicrobiales bacterium | reverse complement strand
CGCCTGCGATGGCTCCCCGAGCTGTGCGCGGGCAGGGCGCTGGGTGCGTTCGGCTTGACGGAGCCGGGCGGTGGCTCGGACGCCGCCGCCACGCGCACCACCGCAGTACGAGAAGGTGGCCAGTGGGTGCTGAACGGGTCCAAGGCCTTCATCACGAACTCGGGCACCGACATCACCGCGTTCGTCGTCGTGACCGCGGTGACGGCGAGGGGCGACGACGGCCGGGCCTCCATCTCCACGATCGTCGTTCCCTCGGGCACGCCGGGCTTCACCGTGGCTCCGGGGTACTCGAAGGTCGGCTGGAGCGCATCGGACACCCACGAGCTCGCCTTCAGCGACTGCCGCGTGCCCCTCGACCATCTCCTGGGGGAAGAGGGACGCGGGTACGCGCAGCTCCTTTCGATCCTCGACGAGGGCCGAGTCGCGATCGCGGCCCTGTCCGTGGGCCTCGCGCAGGGTTGCGTGGACGAGTGCGTCCGCCATCTCGGCGAGCGGGAGGCGTTCGGGCGCAAGCTCGGCGACTCCCAGGTTCTTCGGTTCAAGGTGGCCGACATGGAGGCGCGCACTCACGTCGCGCGCCTCGCGTACTGCGACGCGGCCCGCAGGATCGTCGCGGGGCAGCCGTTCAAGCGCGAGGCGGCAATCGCGAAGCTCGTCGCGTCGGACGCCGCGATGGTGAACGCCCGGGAGGCGACGCAGATCTTCGGCGGGTACGGGTTCATGAACGACTCGCCGGTCGGCCGCTTCTACCGCGACGCCAAGATCCTCGAGATCGGGGAGGGCACCTCCGAGGTGCAACGTATGTTGATCGCGCGCCATCTGGGGCTCGACTCGGCCCGCTGATCGCTGCCGCGCATCGTTCGGATCCCCCGCCCGCCCGGGCCTTTCCCTGAAGCTCGTTCGAGGTGGGGGCGCTCGGGCGAAATGTTGCGCGGAACGCTTCACAGCTCGGCGAACGACCTCCATACTGAACAGATGACGGTCACCGACAGGCGCGCCTCCCCGAGCTTGGAGCCTGGTGACCACTGGGCCGCCGACGTGCCGACGCTGCACCTGTCCGGCGTCCAGGCGACCATCCGGGCGCTCGTCGACGTGCTGCGTGCCGACCGTGCCGCCGGGAAGCGGACCGCCGCCTTCGTCTCGGGGTACCAGGGCTCCCCGCTCGCGGGATTCGACAAGGAGCTCGAGTCCGCGCTACGCACGCACCTCGACGTCGAGATCGTCCATCGCCCCGCGGTGAACGAGGAGCTCGGCGCGACGGCGGTCATGGGCAGCCAGCTGGCCAGCCTGCTGCCCTCCTCGCGCGTCGACGGCGTGCTGGGGGTCTGGTACGGGAAGGCGCCCGGGCTGGACCGGAGCATGGACGCGCTGCGGCACGCGAGCTTCGCAGGGGCATGCGCGACAGGCGGTGCGCTCGCAATCGTCGGCGACGACCCCTCCGCGAAGTCCTCCACGCTCCCGAGCGCGTCGGAAGCTTCGCTGTCGGACCTCGGCATGCCCGTGGTCTTCCCGAGGTCCCTCTCCGACGTGGTCGACCTCGGGCGCCACGCGGTGGCGCTGTCGCGCTACACGGGCGCCTGGGTCGCGATGAAGCTCGCGACGGCCGTCGCCGACGCCCAAGGCACCGTCCTCCAGCGCGACTGGCCCGCGCCCGCGCTCCCAGACGGCTATGTGGCTCCCCCGGTCTCAGACGACCTGCTCACTCCGGCCACGCGTGAGCGCGAGCGCGCGGTGCTCACCGACCGGATCGCGGCGGCCGCGCACTACGGCGACGTGAACGGGCTCAACCGTCTCGTGGTCGTTCCGGAGCGGCCCCGCATCGCGATCGTGGCGGCAGGGATCGTCTACTCCGAGCTCGTCGAGGGGCTCCGGCTCCTCGGGCTCGACCGGGACACCCTGCGGGCGAAGGGGGTGGTGCTCTGCGAGGTGCGGATGCCGTTCCCGATCGGGCCGGGGTTCGCCCGAGCCCTCGCCGGTGGCGTCGAGCAGGTCTTCGTGGTGGAGGAGCGCCGTGACTTGGTGGAGAGCCAGATCCTGTCGCTGGTCGCTCGCCGGAGGGGGAGCCCCGCCGTCCTCGGGAAGCTCGACCTCGACGGCCGCCCGCTCGTCCCGCGCCATGGCGTGCTGGACGCGGCCTCGATCGCCCGCGTGGTCGGGCCCGTGCTCCGGGCGACTCTCGGGACAGTCGTGAAGGAGCTCCCCGAGCCGCGCCGGCGCATCGCGCTCGCCCCTGCGGCACCCGATCCGGAGCGGGCCACGAGGGTGCCGTGGTTCTGCCCGGGCTGCCCGCACTCGGTGAGCACCACGGTCCCCGAGGGCACGCTCGTGGGAGAGGGGATCGGCTGCCACACCATCGTCCACTACATGCCCGAAGAGCGCGTCGGGCGGCGTGTCGGCCTCACCCAGATGGGCGGCGAGGGGGCACAGTGGATCGGTATGGAGCCCTTCGTCGGGGAGCGCCACCTCGTGCAGAACCTCGGCGACGGTACGTACTTTCACTCGGGCCAGCTCGCGGTGCGCGCGGCGGTCGCAGCGGGCGTCCCGATCACCTACAAGCTCCTCTGGAACGGCGTGACCGCGATGACCGGGGGCCAGAAGGTGGTCGGCGGCGCCGGCTCGCCGGTCGATCTCGCGCGCATGCTGCTGCTGGAGGGGGTCCAGCGCGTGGTCATCACCACCGACGACCTGCATCGGTACCGCCGCACGCGGTTGCCCCGGGGGGCGTCGGTGCGCTCTCGCGACGACATCGTCGCCGTCCAGGAGGAGCTTGCGGCTCTCGACGGCGTGACCGTGCTCGTGCACGACCAGCCGTGCGCGACGGAGCTCCGCCGCGCACGCAAGCGTGGGCTGGCGCCGGCGCCGACCGAGCACATCGTGATCAACGAGCGGGTGTGCGAGGGCTGCGGGGACTGTCAGGTGAAGTCGAACTGCCTTTCGCTCCAGACCGTCGACACGCCGCTCGGTCAAAAGACGCGGATCGACGACGACACGTGCAACTTCGACACGTCGTGCCTGAAGGGTGACTGCCCCGCCTTCACGCTGGTGAAGAAGGGGCCGGCCCGGTCCGATGCCGCGCACCGAACGCAGCTTGCGCAGGACTTGCCTGACGGAGAGGGTCGCGAGCTGCCCCCTGCTCCGGTTGCCGATCTTCACCGCGCGCTGACCGTGCGCATCGCGGGCATCGGCGGCACCGGCGTCGTCACGTGCGCGCACCTCCTCGCGTGGGCGGCGCTGCTCGAAGGGGCAGAGGTCTGGGGGCTCGACCAGACCGGGCTGTCGCAGAAGGCCGGTCCGGTCATCTCCGACCTCCGCATCGGGCCGGGGGCGCAGGATCGGTCGAACGTGCTGGGTGAGGGGGAGGTCGAGCTCCTCGTCGCGGCGGATCTCGTCGCTGCGAGCGTGCCAGAGGTGCTGGCGAGCATGGCGCGCGGCCGCACGTCGGTGGTCGGCTCGTCCGCGACCAGCCTGAGCGGGCCGATGGTGCTCGGCCGCGAGGCGCGCGACGTTCCCGTGGCCGCGCTGGAGGCGACCCTCGTCGGCGCGGCGGCCGACGGCCGCGCGACCTTCGTCGACGCCGTCGCCGTGGCCCACGAGGTGGGCGCGCCCGCGACCGCGGCCAACGTGGTGCTGCTCGGCGTGGCTAGCCAGCTCG
>JBOGGB010000275.1:0-11767 GCA_050743605.1 Acidimicrobiales bacterium | reverse complement strand
GAGGTAGGCCGACTCGGCGATCGCCACGAGCTCGACCTCAGACGTTCCCTCCCCAGCCTCGGCGCTGATGGCCGCGAACGCCGCGTCGGTCAGCTCCGCGCCGCGGCTGGCCCAGGCGAGCTCCTCGTCGGACTTGACGAGCCGCAACCGCTGGAGCGCCTGGTCCAAGTCCACGAGCTCGGCGCCGCGGGCACGGAGAAGCCGTGCGCCGGACGCAGGGACCGGCCCGACGGTCCCGAGGCGCAGGGGAGGCCCGGCGCGCCTCCCTGCCGGCACCATCTCGGCGAGCGTCGCCCACGTCGACAACCCGCCCCAGCGGACCTCGCACTCCGACGCGACCCGTGCCGCGCCGTCCGCGTGGTTCGCCGGCTGGACGAGCAGCACCGGCGCCAGCTCGAACCGCCGGTCCCAGTAGAGCAGCGCCTCGCGGGTCACGGGCCACTGGGTGAGCCATTGCACCGCCTGGTCGTGCCCGCCGGCGCCGAAGGCGACGAGCGCGTCGGCGCGCGCCAGGCTCAGCTCCTGTGCCACCGCCTCCCAACGGCGTACCATCTCTTCGGCGGGAAATCGCGGGTAGCCGCCGTCCTCCGTCACCCGGTCCTCTCCATGGGCCCTCGACGGTTGCCGCGCGCCTGCGGCGGCCTCCCGGAGCGGCAGCCTCCTGGAGGCGTCGAGCATCCCTACGCTGCTCCTCGAGCGCCGGGGCGAGCTCGGCGTGACGTTACAATCCGGTGACAACCTTTCGCATGCCAGGGGTTGCCCCGCCGTCCTCGGGCTGACCACCGGGGGGCTGCGAGCCCGTAGCAGAATGGCCCACGCCAATGGCCAGGTGCATCCTGTTCATCGAGGACGACGACCACATGCGTGCGGTCCTGTCCCTCTCTCTGCGCCAGGACGGCTACGACGTGGTCGAGGCCCGCAGTGGCGAAGAGGGGCTTCGCGCGCTCGAGCGGCAGGTGCCCGACATGGTGCTCGTCGATCTCCGCCTTCCCGGCATCGACGGCTTCGAGGTGACGCGCTCGATCAGGCGGACCTCGAGCGTGCCCATCGCGATGGTCACCGCGAGCGGTGACACGCACGACGTCGTGGCGGGCCTCGAAGCCGGCGCGGACGACTACGTGGTCAAGCCCGTGGTCGCCAAGGAGCTGTCGGCCCGCATCCGCGCCCTGCTCCGCCGCGCCTCCGCCGGTGCGCCCGATGCGACGGTGCAGTGCTTCGGCGACATCGAGCTCCGCCGAGAGGAGGGCACCGTGCTGCGGCACAGCGCGCACGTCCCGCTCACCCTCACCCAGTTCCGCGTCTTGTGCGAGCTCGCGGACACCCCAGGATGGGTCGTTTCCCGGTCCCAGCTCCTCGAGCGCGTGTGGGGGTACGACTTCTTCGGAGACGACCGGCTCGTCGACTACCACATCAGCGGGCTGCGATCCAAGCTCGAGCAGGACCCGTCGACTCCCCGGCTGATCGTGACGGTGCGAGGGCTGGGCTACAAGCTCGTCCCGTGACGATCCGGCGCCGGCCGAGCCGCTCCCGCCCCGTCGGCGACGGGACGGGTCGTCCTCACAGTCGACGCTTCGGCCTCCAGGCGCACGTGATCGTCGCCTTCGGCGTGGGCGCCGCGCTGGTCTCGGCGGTGCTCGCGGTGAGCACCTTCTACTTCGTGCGGCGAGACCTCGTCTCACAGCGCACGACGAGCATCGTGCGGCAGACCCTGGCCAATGCCCGGCTCGTCAAGGTGGAGCTCGGCGCCCCCTCCGCCAGGATCGGCGACGCGCTGGCGAGCGTCGCGACGGCGGACGATGCCCGCTCGTTCATTCGCAGCCACGGCCTGTGGTACTCGAGCTCGGCCTCGGTGAGCGGCACGGCGATCCCGGTGCAGATCACCCGCACGGTGCTCGCAGGTCACGTCGCCTACGAGCGCGTGCGGATCGACGGCGTCCCGACGCTCGTCGTTGGTGTCCCCATCCCCGCGATCGGCATCTCCTACTTCGAAGAGCAGTCCCTCGTCGACCTCGCCTCGACGCTGCGGGTCCTCGCCACGGTGCTGACCACCGTGGCGCTCGCCACGACCGTGGGCGGTGCACTCGTGGGCTGGTGGGCGAGCCGCCGGCTCGTGCGTCCGCTCACCGACGTGGTGCACGTAGCGACCGACATCGCCGGAGGGACGCTCGACCGGCGGCTGCCGGACGACCCCGACCTCGGACCGCTCGTACGAGCGTTCAACGAGATGGTGGGCGCGTTGCAGCGCCGCATCGAGCGGGACGCCCGCTTCGCGTCGGACGTGTCCCACGAGCTCCGGTCGCCGCTCACGACGATCGGCGCCTCCATCGAGCTGCTCGGCTCGTGCCGAGGGTCTCTACCGCAGGAGGCGACGACCGCGCTCGACGTGCTGCACGTCGAGGTGGGCCGGTTCACCGACATGGTCCAAGAGCTGCTCGAGATCGCCGCGGTGGACGCGGGTGCCGCAGTGCTCCAGTTCACCGACGTCAGGCTCGCCGAGCTCGTGCGGATCACCGTCTCCGGCTTCGACCCCTCCATCCCGGTGGACGTCGAGCCCGACGCTGAGCGCCTCTGTGCACGCGGAGACAAGCGCAGGCTGCAGCAGGTGCTCTTGAACCTGCTCGACAACGCGGAGATCCACGCCGGGGGCGCGGTCGCCGTCGCCGTCACCAAGAGCGGCGACCGGGCGGTCGTCGCCGTCGACGACGCGGGACCGGGCATCCCGGAGGTGGACCGCACCCGCGTCTTCGAACGCTTCTACCGCGGCGCGGCGTCTGGCCGGCGTGGCGACACCCAGGGATCCGGGCTCGGGTTGGCGCTCGTCGCCGAGCACGTCCGGGCGCACGGCGGGGAGGTGTCGGTCACCGACAGTCCCGCCGGGGGCGCCCGCCTCGCCATCTCGCTGCCGGAGGGGACGCCATGACGGCCGCCGACCGCGCAGCAGGGACGCGCGCGGGTAGACGGATCACGCGCCGGGCGGCCGTTCCCGCTGTCTCGCTCCTCGCCGCTGCGCTCCTCGCAGGGTGCGGCGTCGGCGTCGACGCAGCGCCGCACGTGGTGCGCAACAGGGACGTGCCCTTCACACTCCTGCGCCCGGCGCCGCCGACGACGGGCGTTCCCCGCTCCGGGCAGTACGTGACGCTCTACCTCGCCGGCTCGGCCCGGCTCATCGCGACCAGCCGCGAGCTGCCGACCCCTGTGGGCCTCCACCGCGTCCTCGGCGCGCTCGGAGAAGGGCCGACGCCCGTGCAGGCTGCAGCGGGGCTGGAGAGCCCGATCTCGACCGCCGCGCCCCTCTCGCTCGTCTCCGAGACGGGCACTCGCGTGACGGTCGGCGTGTCGTCGAGCTTCACGAAGCTGACCGAGCAGGACCAGGCACTCGCGATCGCGCAGCTCGTCTACACGCTCACCGTGCTCCCGGGCATCAGCTCGGTCAGCATCCGGATCGACGGTCGACGGGCGAAGGTGCCGACGGACGGAGGCACATTGAGCGGCGCCCCGCTCCGACGCGCCGACTACGCCGCGCTGGGCCCGCTCTGAGGGGGCCCGGCTGGGGAAGGTCAGGCCGGTGGCCCGAAGAGCCGATCGCCGGCGTCCCCGAGCCCGGGGACGATGAAGCCTCGCTCGTCGAGCTCGGGATCGATCGCCGCGCACGAGACCGGCAGCTCTGGGTGGGACCGGCGGAACCGCTCGACGCCGGGACGCGACGCGATGAGGCAGACGGCCTGCACCTGGGACGCGCCGCGGGCCACCACCAGATCGCACACCTGGGTGAGCGAGCCGCCGGTCGCGAGCATCGGGTCGCACACGATCACGCGCCGCCCGCTCAGGTCACGGGGCAAGCGGTCGAGGTAGACGTCCGAGCGCAGGGTGACCTCGTCGCGCCGGAGCCCGACGTGGGCGACCTCGGTGTAGGGCACCAGCTCCTGGACCGCGGGCACCATCCCGAGCCCGGCACGGAGGACGGGGACGAGCAGCACCGTCTCGGCGACCTTCGTGCACTCGGCGACCCCGACAGGCGTGCGGACCGGGACCTGCTCGGTCATAAGGTCCTGGAGCGACTCGTAGGCGACGAACGTCGAGATCTCGTGGACGAGCTGCCGGAAGGTGGCGCTGTCCGTCCTCTCGTCGCGCAGCGCCACGAGGCGGTGCCGGACCAAAGGGTGCTCGACGACGAGCACGCCACCAGTCATCGGGTGGGCACGGCGGGCTGCGGCTGCGGACCTTCCAACACGGCGGCAGCCTCCACGAGCTCGGCGAGCATCCTTCGCAGCTCGAGCGTCGTCCGGTCGGCACGGGTGTGGACCTCCGCCGTCGGGTCCAGCGGCAGGAAGCGGACGTCGTAGGCCTCTTGGATCGCCAAGTCCTCCTCGACGACCTTCACCTCGAAGTCGACTGCGTGCTGCATCCGCTGGTGATCGTGGCCGAGGTCGTCGCGCCAGATCGTCGAGTAGATGCGGGCGCGATCGTCGGCCTCGGGCTGGAGGAAGAAGCCGATGACGTTGGTCCCGCCCGCATCGAGGAAGTCGATCCGCAGGACGAGATGGAACGGCGCGTGCACGCGATAGGTGACCCGGCGACGCTGCTCGAGCGGCCGGACGCCGGAGGCCACCCCCGGATCCTCACGGTTCAAGAAGGGGTGGTCGCTCACCGAGGTGAACGACCACGGGCCGAACGGGTCCCCGGAGCCCCGCTCGACGGTCATGGGCGCCACCACCGGCTCCTCGGACCCGAAGGTGGCCGCGTGCACGAAGGGGAAGTGGGCCATGTCCAAGAAGTTGTCGGCGAGCAGGCCGGCCGACGCGCGCGCCCGCAGCACCGGGAGGTCGCCCGCCATGAACGCGGGGTCGCGCGCCTCCTCCACTTCGGGGAGCGTCGCGAGCGCCTCCAGCGCGCTCGCACCCGCCCTGCCGGGCTCCGGCGCCGCAGGTCGCAGGAACACCGTCCCGTAGCGCTCGCTGACCCCCGCCGCGGCGCTGAGACGCGCCCGAGGCGGGACATGCGCGGAGCCGGTGCCCAGCGCGGGGATCTCGACGCATCGCCCCTCGGCACCGAAGCACCAGCCGTGGTACGCGCACTGGAGCACGGGTCCACGGTCTGCGGTCGAGACGACCGATCCGATCGAGAGGGGAGCCATGCGGTGCGGACATCGGTCGTAGAAGGCGGCGAGGGCGCCCCGGTCCCCGAGGCGGACGAGGACCCACGGCTCCCCGAGCAGCACCACCCGGACCGGACGCTCGGCGATGTCGGCGGAGCGGGCGACGGGATGCCAGCAGTAGCGGAGCGCGGGATGGGTGTTGGTGAGCTCCAGCGGGGCCATCGCCGGCCGAGCGTAGGTGACCGCAGGCCGGCCGCGCCTGGCGCCGTGGCAGAGGTCGGGCCCGCCGCGCGCACGTCGCCACGACGACGGAGCTCCCTCTACACCGTCGTCATGGCGACAAAGCCGCAGCGTAGGGCTGGGCTACGACTCTTCACGCCTAGCGTGCTGCATCGGTCCCTTCGGCGGGCGGCCCGAGGGTCTCGGTGGCGTCCGGGTCGCCAGGAGGGTCGCCGTGGTCCGGCTCGACCTCGTCGACCTCGCTCGCCGGCTCGGCGACAGGGGTCGCCACCGGTGGCGCCATCGTGCCGGTGCTCTCCATCGCGGGGTCCACGTCCAGCGCCTTCAGCGACCTCGGAGCGGGCGCGGACCCGGTCACGGTCGTGCCCGCCGGAACGGTGACGGGCACCTCCGACACGACGACGGGAGGAACCTGGGCGGCCACGAGGGCCAGCTGCCGGCGGACCGCCCAGCCCATGAAGGTCGCGCCGCAGAAGGTCAGGATCACCCCCGGGCCGATGGCGAACGCGAGCTCCTTCCACATGAAGAGGCTCGCACCCGCGGGTGCGATGAAGTGCGACCCGTAGACGACCGGCCACACGTACTGGCCGACGACGAACCACGCTCCGCACGAGGTCACGACGAGGCCGAGGATCCACAGGTCCGCGCGGCGGGCGTAGGACCTGCGGGTGGCCATGGCGATGACGCACAGCGAAGCAACCAGGGCCACCACCCCAGGCCCGAGACCAAGGCACGCGCTCGTCGTCGACCACTGCCACGCCACGACGCGGTCCGCGACATAGCCAAAGCTCGGGCCGGCGAACGGCGCAGCAGCTCCCCAGGCCGCGACGAGAACCGCCACCACGCCGAGGAGCAGGACGCTGACCGGCACCGCCGGCCGCGCCGCGATCACGCTCTCCGCCGGAACGAGGCGCGGCACCGCCGCGGTCTGCTCTGTGCCACGTGCTGTGCCACGTGCTGTCATCTGCTGCGTCGCCACTGACATCGCTCTCCTCCTCGTGGGGCAAGAGGGTCCGTCCGCCTTGTGCAGCGGAAGGTCCGCTCTGCCATGAGATGGAACCGCGCGCGACGTACCCCCCGTAGCGAGCCGCCCAAACTCGTCACGGGCGTTGCGGGCATCCCCGGATGCGGTGAGGGAGGCCGGACGGCCCCGTTCGGGTCAGGGATCCCGGGAGGTGGCGACGTGAGGAGCCGCCGAGGCGGCGACCCCGGTTCCCACCGCGTCCCCGGCGCCCCCAGACGCCAACACCTCGGCCGCGACGTCGAGGGGTGCCTCGGTGGGCGCAGCCACCGGAGGCACAGTCGCCTCGTCCCCGTGGTGGTACTTCCCACCGCGCAGCCAGGACGCGACGGCCGCGACGAGGCACGCGACGAGCGCGAAGGTGAAGGCTTCGGTGAGCCCGTGGTGGAACGGACCGGAGATGAGCTTCGGGAAGAAGCTCCGCCCGGTGAGGTAGTGGAGCTTCGCGGCCGGAATCCGCGAGACGCCTGGGCCGAGGAGCGTGCGGATCGGGTTGTAACCGAGGAACGCCGCGAACAGGCTCGCGACCGGAGGCAGCGCAGCGGCCCTCGCAGCATCGACTCTGGGAACGCCCTGCGCGACGAGCCCGGACTGGAGGCTGTGGGGAAGGGTGCTCGCCAGACCGAGGATGATGAGCGTGAAGAACACCCCGATGGAAAGCACCATCGAAGAGTTCTGGAACGTCGTGAACATGCCGGCGCCGACACCCCGGCGGTCGGGCGGGAGGCTGTTCATGACGCCCGCGAGGTTGGGCGCGGAGAAGATCCCCATGCCCAGCCCCATGAGGACGAGCAGGAGCCCGAAGGTCAGGTACGAGAAGTTGACCGGGAGCAGCTCGAGGAGACCGAAGCTGACCGAGCACACCACCATCCCTCCGGAGGCGAACGGGCGCGCGCCGAAGCGATCCGAGAGCAAGCCCGACATCGGCCCGGCAACGAGAAACCCCGCCGTGAGGGGCAGCATGTAGATCCCGGCCCACAACGGAGTGTCGGCGAAGCTGAAGCCATGCTGGGGCAGCCACACCCCCTGCAGCCAGATGATGAGGATGAACATCAGGCCGCCGCGCCCGATCGCCGCGAGCAGGGTCGCCAGGTTCCCGTACGCGAACGCCCGGATGCGGAACAGCGAAAGGTTGAACATCGGGTTCGCCACCCTCCGCTCGATCCAGACGAACACGGCGAGCAGCAGCACGCCTCCCCCGAGGGCGGCGTCCACCCTCGGGTTCGTCCACCCCATCGTGCTGTGACCGTAGGGGATGATCCCGTAGGTGATGCCCACCAGCACCAGCACGAGCCCGATCGCGAACGTCAGGTTCCCCCACCAGTCGATCCTCGCCACTTGGCGCGTCCCCACCTCTCGCAGCTTCAGGCGGGCCCAGATCGTGCCCAGCACGCCGACCGGCACCGAGACCAGGAAGACGAGGCGCCATTCGACCGGGGCGAGGACGCCGCCGAGCACGAGGCCGATGAACGAGCCCGCGATCGCAGCCACGCTGTTGATGCCGAGGGCGAGTCCCCTCTGGTTGGCGGGGAACGCGTCGGTGAGGATCGGCGCCGAGTTCGCGAAGACCATCGCTCCCCCGATCCCCTGACCGACCCGCATGAGGATGAGCCAGAGGGCGCCCGACGAGCCGTGCAGCCAGCTCACGGAGAGCAGGATGGAGAACGCCGAGAACACCGCGAAGCCGAAGGTGTACATCTTGACACGCCCGTACATGTCGCCGATCCGTCCGAAGCTCACCAGGAGCACCGCGGTGCAGACCATGAAGCCCATGAGCATCCAGAGCAGGTAGCTCGTGTTGCCGGGAGTGAGCGGTGTCAGCTTGATTCCCCGGAAGATGTCGGGAAGCGCGATGAGGATGATCGACGAGTTGATGGTGGCCATCAGCATGCCGAGGGTCGTGTTGGACAGTGCGATCCACTTGTAGCGGTCGTGAGCCACCGACATCGGGCGCGCGGGAGCCTCCCCGTGATCCATGATGGAGCGACGGTAGCAGTCCGCCGCGCGGTCACCGGTACGCCGCCTCGGGGCGGCCCGATCAGCCCTCGAGGGCGAAGGTCCCGGTGACCGTCCCGGACGCGAGGACGTGGCCACGCACGAGGAAGCGGACCTTCGCGTACGTCGCGTGCTCGTCGAGGCCCAGCTCCTTCGCTTCGGCGTCCAGCGCGTACACCGTGAAGACGTAGCGGTGGGGTGGATCGCCCTCGGGCGGCGCCATCCCGCCGTAGCCTTGCGCGCCCCAGTCGGTGATCCCGTCCTGCCACTGGCCCCTCTCGGTGCCCGCACCCTCGGGGAGCTCCTCCAGGGACGGCGGCATGTTCACTCGCACCCAGTGGGAGAAGCCGACGGTCGTCGGGGCGTCGGGGTCCCAGCACGTGAGCACGAGGCTCTTCGTGCCGGCGGGCACGCCGCTCCACGACAGCTGAGGGCTCCTGTTACGGCCGCCCACGGCTCCGTGGGCCGCCGACGGCGGGATCGGCCCGCCGTCCTCGAACGTAAGGCTTCGGACGGTGAGCTCTGTGCCGGGCATGGTCATGGCCTACCCCGCGGCAGGGGCCGAACGCAATGGCGCACGCCGGCGGATTCGGCAGTCGGGCAAGGATGCGCAGAGGTCCCGCCCGAGATCCTGCGGCCTATCATCCGCGCATGCCTGGACCTCAGATCGCGTCCGGTTTCCCCCGCTCCGGCCACGGCGTGCTCCCCGGGCAGCTCATCGAGCACGCGATCACCGCCGGCTACGTCGACGCGGGGCGTTTCAAGATCCCGCCGGAGAACGTCCAGCCGGCGAGCCTGGACCTCCGGCTCGGAGAGAAGGCGTACCGGATCCGCTGCAGCTTCCTCCCCGGGCACGACCCGGTCGCGGACAAACTGGAGGAGTACACGCTCGACGAGATCGACCTGCGCCATGGCGCGATGCTCGAAGTCGGCCACCCGTACCTGGTCGAGCTGAAGGAGCGGCTGCACCTGCCCGAGGGCTTACGGGGTAAGGCGAACCCGAAGAGCTCGACGGGTCGGGTCGACGTCTTCACCCGCGTCGTGACCGACCACAGCGAGCGCTTCGACGAGATTGCCAACGGCTACGACGGCGCGCTGTACCTCGAAGTCGTCCCCCTCTCCTTCGCGATCCGCGTGCGCGAGGACCTCACCCTGAACCAGCTGCGCCTCGCGATCGGGAAGCCGACGCTCACCGACACAGACATCCGTGAGGTCCACGAGCGCGAGCCCCTGCTCTACCGCGCAGAGCGGCCCGTGGCCACCGAAGAGCTCACTCTCTCGAACGGCCTCTTCCTCGGCCTCGACCTGCGCGGCGACAGACACGGGCGCGTCGGCTACTCCGCACGTGAGCACGCGCCGCTCCTCGACCTCGGACGCTCGGGGGCGATCGACCCAGAGCCGTTCTGGGAGGCGGTGGTCCGCGAGCGCGGAAACCGTCTCGTCCTCTCGCCCAAGAAGTTCTACCTGCTCATGTCGGACGATGCGGTCTCAGTGCCGCCGAACCTGGCGGCGGAGATGACCGCCTACGACCCGACCAGCGGCGAGCTGCGCACCCACTACGCAGGCTTCTTCGACCCCGGCTTCGGGTTCGACCCGGCCGGAGGGTTCAAGGGTTCGCGTGCTGCGCTCGAGGTCCGAGCGCACGACGTGCCGTTCATGATCGAGCACGGCCAGGCGGTCTGCAAGCTCACCTTCGAGCGCATGCTCGACGCTCCTGAGATCCTCTACGGCCCGACGATCGGATCCTCCTACCAGCGCCAGGGTGAGACGCTCAGCCGCCACTTCGCGCGCTCCGGGGGCTGAGCGATCGGACGACCTGGGGACGACCCCCGACCGGTTGCCTCAGCTCCTCGCGCCCGCCACCTCCAGGCGCACCTCGGCGCGCCGGAGCGACGCCTCGGCCTCCGCGAGCGCGAGGTCCTCGGGGGCCGTGACTCCGCCTTCCGACTGCTCGCCGGCGGATGCCGCCGCGCCGGTCCCGGGGCCGCCGGAGCGGCCCGCCTGCTGGCGGAGCTCCTCCACGCGCGCCTCGGCCTCGGTGCGCGCGCGCTCGGCGCGCGCGACGTCGATCTCGTCGGCCAGCTCCGCCGTGCCCGCGAGCAGCGTCGCCCGAGTGGTGCGCCCTGAGGCCGGTTCGGTCCCCTGCGTCGTCTCCACCTGGAGGTACCCGCCGTGCACCGCCACGTGCACCGGGTCGCCGTCCGCGACGTCGACCCGGACGTCGCCCGGCACCACGTCGGTGACGAGCGGCGTGTGGCCGTCGAGGACCGTCAGCTCCCCCTCGGAGCTGCGCAGCACGATCGCTCTCGCCTCGGCAGCGAGCAGCTGGGACTCCGGGGTGAGCACCGAGACGTCGAAGGTGCCGTCCGGCATCAGCGCGCCTCGGCCTCGAGGGTCTTCGCCTTCTCGAGCACGGACTCCGCGCCTCCGACGTTGAGGAACGCCTGCTCGGGCACGTCGTCGAGGTCGCCTTTGACGAGGGACTCGAAGGACTCGACGGTCTCGGAGATCGGCACGGTGACGCCCTTGAGCCCGGTGAAGACCTCGCCGACGTTGAAGGGCTGGGAGAGGAAGCGCTGGATCTTCCGGGCGCGCGACACCGTGACGCGGTCCTCTTCGGACAGCTCGTCGATGCCGAGAATGGCGATGATGTCCTGAAGCTCGCGATAGCGCTGGAGCACACCCTGGACCTGACGGGCCACCTGGTAGTGACGGTCCCCCACCACCTCGGGGGCGAGGATGTTCGAGGTCGAGGCGAGCGGTGTCACCGCAGGGTAGATGCCGAGCGACGCGATCTGACGGGAGAGCTCGGTCGTCGCGTCGAGATGCGTGAACGTGGTGAACGGAGCAGGGTCCGTGTAGTCGTCCGCGGGCACGTAGACGGCCTGGATCGAGGTGATCGACTTGCCCCTCGTGGAGGTGATCCGCTCCTGCAGCTCCCCCATCTCGTCGGCGAGCGTCGGCTGGTACCCGACCGCCGAGGGCATGCGACCGAGAAGGGTGGAGACCTCCGAGCCCGCCTGGACGAAGCGGAAGATGTTGTCGACGAACAGGAGCACGTCCTGGTTCTGCACGTCCCGGAAGTACTCGGCCATCGTCAGCGCAGCGAGCCCGACGCGTAGGCGGACTCCTGGCGGCTCGTCCATCTGGCCGTAGACGAGCGCGGCCCGGTCGATGACCCCGGACTCCTTCGTCTCGATCCACAGGTCCGTCCCCTCACGGGTCCGCTCCCCCACGCCCGCGAAGATCGAGACGCCGCCGTGGAGCGTCGCGACCCGGTTGATCATCTCGAGGATGATGACGGTCTTGCCGACGCCCGCGCCGCCGAAGAGCCCGATCTTGCCACCCTCCACGTAGGGCTCGAGCAGGTCGATCACCTTGATGCCCGTCTCGAACATCTTGCGCTGTGGCTCGAG
>JBOGGB010000274.1:0-5084 GCA_050743605.1 Acidimicrobiales bacterium | reverse complement strand
TTGCCGAGGACCACGAGCCTGACTCCGGGCACCACCCAGGGCCTACTTCAGGAAGCCCTCGTAGTTGCGCATCATGAGCTGGCTGTCGATCTGGCGCATGGTTGTGAGCGCCACCGCCACCGAGATGAGCAGCGTCACCCCGTAGAACGGGAACCGGTTGAGGTGCCACATCGCCATGATGAGCGACGGAACAACCGCCACCGCGGCGAGGAACAGCGCGCCGGGAACCGTGATCCGGTTCAAGATGTGCGAGAAGTACCGCTCCGTCGGGGGCCCGGGCCGGATCCCGGGGATGAAACCGCCCTGCTTTCGGATGATGTCCGCCTGTTGGTGCGGGTCGAAGGCGACGTAGACGTAGAAGAACGTGAAGGCCACCGTCAGCACGAAGTACATGAGGATGTAGAAGAGCGACGTCGGGACGATGCTGTTCCGGACCCAGGTCTGGAAACCGGCCGACGGCACCACGTTGCTGAACAGCACCGGGATGTACAGGACCGAGCTGGCGAAGATGATCGGGATGACGCCCGACTGGTTCACCTTGAGCGGGATGTAGGTGCTCTGGCCGCCGTACATCCTTCGCCCGGCCATGCGCCTGGCGAAGGTGACGGGTATTCGTCGCTGGCCCTGTGTCATGAACACGATGGCCACCAGGAGCACGATCGACACCACGATGATGATGCCGAACTTCAGGGAGCCGCCCTCCTCGTAGAGGCCTCGCCCCCCCGAGGGGATCGACGCGACCACGTTCGCGAAGATGAGGATCGACATTCCCTGGCCGACCCCACGCTGGGTGATCACCTCGGCGAGCCACATGACGAAGGCGGTGCCGGCCGTGAGGCACAAGACCATGAAGGCCGCGAGTTGGATGCTGAACTTCGGGATGAGGTTGATCGTCGTGCCGATCAGGGCCGAGTCGTGCCCGTGGAAGGCGTAGACGAGGCCGGTCGACTGCATCAGGGCGAGCGCGATCGTGAGGTACCGCGTGGTCTGGGTGATCTTCTTCTGCCCGATCGCCCCCTGGTCCCTCCACTCCTCGAGCTTGGGGATCACCGTGGCGAGGAGCTGGACGATGATCGTCGCCGTGATGTAGGGCATGACGCCGAGGCCGAAGATGGCCAGCCGGACCAGCGCGCCGCCGGAGAACAAGTTCAGGAAGCCGAGGACACCGGAGGAGCCTGCGCTCTGCTCGAGCTTGGTCAGCGCTGCCCAGCTGACCCCGGGGACCGGCACGTTGGCGCCGACCTGGTAGAGGGCGATGATCGTGAGAGTGAACAGGACCTTGTTGCGGAGGTCCGGGACCCGGAAGATGTTGCCGAAGCGGGAGAGCATCTCGCTAGCGGTTCGTGAGCGCGTTGCCTCGAGCTGGCGGACGACCCGATGCATAGGGCAGGCCGATGCGCTCCACCGAGCCGCCGGCGGCGGTGATCGCGGCCTCCGCAGACGCCGAGAAGGCGTGCGCCCGCACCCGGACCGCACGCCCGAGCTCCCCTTGCCCGAGAATCTTCACCAGCGCACCCTTGCGGACGAGGCCCGCTGCCACGAGCTCTTCGGGACCGACCTCGGAAGCATCGACGGCCGCGAGCGCGTCGAGGTTCACCGGCGCGTACTCGATGCGGAACGGGTTCGTGAACCCGCGCAGCTTCGGGATCCGCTGCATCAGCGGGAGCTGCCCACCTTCGAAGCCGGCGGGCACCGTGTCGCGGGCGCGCTGCCCCTTGCTCCCTCGGCCCGCGGTCTTGCCACCCTTTCCGGCGATGCCTCGCCCGACGCGCTGCTTCGCGCGTCGCGAGCCTGCGGGAGGCGCCAGGTCGTGCAGTTTCATCCCGACACCTCCTCCACCGTCACGAGGTGGGGAACCCTAGCCAGCATCCCCCGGATCTCGGGGCGGTCGGGGAGATCGTTGGTCTGGCCGATGCCGCGCAGCCCGAGGGCGCGCAGCGTCCCGCGGTGCTTGGGCTTGGAGCCGATTCCCGAGCGCACCTGGGTGACCCGTAGCACGGACATCCTCAGCGCGCCTCCGCGTAGAGCTCGGTCTCCCGACGGCGCTCGCGGTACGCGCGGAGGACTCCGGTCGGGGTGACTTCGTCGGGAGCCTTCCCGCGGAGCGCCGCGACGTCGTCGGGGCGGCGCAGCGCCCGCAGGCCCGCGATGGTGGCGTGGGCGACGTTGATCCCGTTGGAAGAGCCCAGCGACTTGGCGAGGATGTCACGGATCCCAGCCATCTCCAGGATCGCGCGCGCGGCGCCCCCCGCGATCACGCCGGTGCCCGGAGCTGCCGGCTTCAGCAGCACTCGACCGGCGCCGCTCTCCCCGATGATGGGATGGGTGATGGTGGATCCGGCGAGCGGGACCTCGAATAGGCTCTTGCGAGCCTCCTCGATCCCCTTTTGGACTGCGAGGCCAGCCTCCTTGGCCTTTCCGTAGCCAAGTCCGACCTTGCCGTTGCCGTCGCCGATGACCATGAGCGCGGCGAAGGAGAACCGCCGGCCGCCCTTGACGACCTTGGCCACGCGGTTCACGCGGATGGTCCGCTCCTCGAACTGCACTTCGCTCATCAGAACTCCAGTCCTTCGCTGCGGGCGGCGTCGGCGAGCGCCGCAACCCGGCCGTGGTACTTGAACCCGCCCCGATCGAAGACAACGCTGCGAACCCCGGCCGCCTTGGCCCGGCTGGCGACGAGACGGCCCACGGCCTCGGCGGCGCTCACGTTACCGCCGCTCTTCCCCGAGAGGGCAGCGCGCAGCTCGCGATCCAGCGTCGACGCGGCCGCCAGGGTACGGCCGCTCGAATCGTCGATGACCTGGGCGACGATGTGGCGGAGGCTCCGGTTGACAGCGAGCCTCGGTCGCTCGGGCGTGCCCGACACCTTGCGGCGAACACGGGTGTGACGCCGCTTGCGCAGCGCCCGTTCGCGGTCGGTCCTCGCCATCACTTCGCCGCCTTCCCGGCCTTGCGCAGCACCCGCTCCCCTGCGTAGCGAACGCCCTTGCCCTTGTAGGGCTCGGGCTTGCGGAGCTTGCGGATGTTGGCCGCCACCTGCCCGACCAGCTCTTTGTCGATGCCTCGTACGACGATCCGGGTCGGACCGGGCACCTCGAAGCTGATCCCCTCAGGCGCGTCGACGAACACGGGGTGCGAGAAGCCGAGCGCCAGCTCGATCGCCTGGGACCCGCGGGGGTTGGCCCGGTAGCCGACTCCCACGATCTCGAGCTCCTTGGTGAAGCCCTGGGTGACTCCCGTGACCATGTTCGCCACGAGCGAGCGCGTGAGGCCGTGCAGCGCGCGCTGCTCGCGCTCGTCGTCCGAGCGTGCGACGTTCAAGGCATCACCCTCCCGGGTGACCGTGATCCCTTGGGGCAACCGGCGTTCCAACCTGCCATTCGGGCCGGATACCGTCACCGAGTCGTGCTCCAGCCCGACGGTCACTTCCTTGGGCACCGGGATCGGGGAGCGCCCTATGCGGGACATCTGGGGTCTCCTTCGTCTCTTCCGACTCCCTCGGATCCGGCGGTGCGGGGACCGCTCGCCGCATGGCTGCTACCAGACATGGCAGAGCACCTCGCCCCCGAGATGGCGCTGGCGCGCCTCTCGGTCGGTCATGAGCCCATGGCTGGTCGAGACCACGGCCACGCCCATACCTCCGAGCACACGCGGCATCCGGTCCGCGCGAGCGTAGATCCGGAGGCCGGGAGTCGAGACCCGGCGGATCCCGCCGATGGTGCGCACCCGGTCAGCCGAGTACTTCAACGTGATCTCCAGGGTGGAGCCGGGACGCCCGGGATCGTGGTGCACGGCGTAGCCCTCGATAAAGCCCTCACGCTCGAGGATCTGCGCGAGCGCCTCCTTCAGCTTGGAGCCCGGCATGCTGACGGTCTCCTTCTGGGCGGAGCTCGCGTTGCGGATGCGGGTGAGCATGTCCGCGATGGGGTCGGTCATCGTCATTGCCCTACGCCCCCTACCAGCTCGCCTTGGTCACGCCGGGCACCTCGCCCGCATGCACCATCTGGCGCAGGCAGATCCGGCACAGGGCGAACTTGCGGAACACAGCCTTTGGCCGTCCGCATCGCTTGCACCTGGTGTAGGCGCGCACCTTGAACTTCGGCGTGCGCTGTTGCTTCTCGATCAGTGCCTTCTTCGCCATGATGCCTATCGGGTCTCCTGTCGGAACGGAAAGCCGAACGCCCGGAGGAACGCTCGTGCTTGCTCGTCGGTGCGGGCGGTGGTGACGATCGTGATGTCCATGCCTCGGACGGTGTCGATGCGGTCGTACTCCACCTCGGGGAAGATCAGCTGCTCGTTCACCCCGAACGTGTAGTTGCCGTGTCCGTCGAAAGCGCGGGCGGAGAGTCCCCGGAAGTCGCGGATCCTCGGGATCGCCAGGCTGATCAGCCGATCAAGGAACTCCCAGGCTCGGTCGCCGCGCAAGGTGACCCGCGCGCCGATGGGCATCCCTTCACGCAGCTTGAAGGCAGCGATCGACTTCTTGGCCCGCGTGACGACCGACTTCTGGCCGGTAATGACTTCCATGTCCCGCTGGGCACCCTCGATGAGCGAGGGCTGCTGAGTGGCCCGGCCGACACCCATGTTGACGACGATCTTCTCGAGGCGCGGGACCTCCATCACGTTGCGCAGCTCCAGCTCCTCGGCGAGCTTCGACTGCACCTCGTCCCGGTAGCGGGCCTTCAGGCGCGGGGGCGCCTGCCCGGCGCTTCCGGCGGCGCGGCCGGCGGTGCGCTCGATGTCGGGGACCGTGCGGCCCCCAGCCGTCCTCGCGCCCTGCGGGGCCGCGCGCGGTGCACTCTTCTTCACCGCTCCAGCCTTCTTCCCCGCGACCTTCTGGCCCTTGGCGCTCGACTTCGCAGGGCTCACAGCTCGGCTCCGCACTTCCGGCAGACCCGGATCTTGCGACCCTGGTCGTCGGTCTGCATACCGACACGGGTCGGGTCGCCACAGGACTTGCAGACGATGGACACGTTCGAGACCTGGAGCGGCATGAACTTGTCGATGATCCCGGCCTGGTACGTCCGGGCGTTCGGCTTCGAGTGCCGCTTCGCCACGTTCACACCGTCGAGCACGATCTTGCC
>JBOGGB010000273.1:0-9305 GCA_050743605.1 Acidimicrobiales bacterium | reverse complement strand
GGACCCGCTACCGGGTGGAAACGCGCTTTCGACGCCCGGTCCCTCTGACCGCGGTGGAAGCCACCCTCGAGACCGGGCGCACCCATCAGATCAGGGTGCATCTCGCCGCGATCGGGCACCCGGTGGTGGGGGATGACCGGTACGGGACGGCGGCGGCGAGGGGCATCCTCGAGCCTCCGCGGCTGTTCCTGCACGCCGCGGAGCTCTCGCTCGACCACCCGGTGTCGGGCTCCCGGATGGCGTGGACCTCGCCGCTTCCCGAGGACCTCCGCAGCGCCCTGACAGCAGCGCCCTGAGGGGCGCCCCGGCCGTCATCAGCCGAGCCGAGAGGCGTCAGGCCGCGGCGTCCTGGGCGCCCACGACGACACCGTCGGCCGAGAGTGCCGCGAGCGCCTCCTCTTCGGCTCGACGCACCCTGCGCACCCCGACGCCGAGTCGCTCGGCGGTCGTCTGCAGCGACGCGGGGGTGTCGCCGCCGAACCCGAACCGCAGTCGGAGGACGTCGCGCTGCAGCTCCGGCAGTCGGTCCACGGCCTCGCGGATCCGCGCGAAGACGAGCTCGCGGTCGACCTTCCCGGTCCAGTCCTCGTCGTCAGGCGCAACCAGCTCCCCGAGCGGCGTCGAGGAGTCCGCAGCCGCCGGCTGGTCGAGGCTGGCCGTCACCCGGGCGACGTCCTCCAAGTGCCTGCGCTCTTCGGTCGTCGTGCCCGTCGCCTCTGCCACCTCGTCCTCGGTCGGCTGGCGCCCGAGCTGCCCGGCGAGCTCTGCGGCGATCGCCTCGAGCCGCTGGAGCCGCTCGCCGACCTCGAGCGGGATGCGGATCGTGCGGCCGTGTTGCTGGACGGCCCGCTGGAGGGCTTGCCGAATCCACCAGGTCGCGTACGTCGAGAACCGGAATCCGCGCTCCCAGTCGAACTTCTCGACGGCCCGGAGCAACCCGAAGGTGCCCTCCTGCACGAGATCGGCGAGGTCGACGCCGCGGTCTTGGTAGCGCCGAGCCCAGTGGACCACGAGCCGCAGGTTGGCAGCCACCATCTGCTTCCGCGCGCGCTCGTCGCCGGCCGCGACGCGCTTGGCCAGCGCGATCTGCTGGTCGTGGTCCGGCATCGGGTACTGGTCGAGGTCACGCAGGAGCAGCCCGAGGCTGTCGCTCGTGCCTGCGCTGGACTTGGTGTAGGTGCTCATGGTCTAGGGCTTCGTCGCTCTCTCGTCGCTCGTCGCTCGCAGAGTCGTCCTGCGATCCTCCTGGGGCGGGGTGGGGCCGAATGTACGGGATAGTCCTACCCGCTCCCACATGGATACAACGCCCATGCCCTCGATGACATTCCGTGCCACCGGGCGGCTCCACGGGCGGCAAGGCAGGCGGCGCGGGAGCGCCGAACCGTCGGTGGGGACCTGCAGCTTGCAGGCAGCGCCGGTTGGTGGTGACGTACAGGCGTGCACGTCTGGCTGGTTCGGCACGGCGAGACCGAGTGGAGCGCGACGGGTCGGCACACCGGCCGGACCGACGTGCCGCTCCTGGCGCGGGGCGAGGCCGAGGCGAGCGCCGCCGGGCGCTGGCTGCGCGCGGTGGTCCCCACCCCCGCCCTCGTGCTCACGAGCCCGCGCAGGCGAGCGGTCGAGACGTGCAGGTTGGCCGGGTTCGGGGAGCGCGCCGAGCTCTGCGACGACCTGGCCGAGTGGGACTACGGCGATTACGAGGGCGATACGACCGCGCACATCCGGCAGGGCCGTCCGGACTGGACGCTGTGGACGGACGGGGCACCGCGCGGGGA
Organism: Acidimicrobiales bacterium; assembly: GCA_050743605.1. Classification (GTDB taxonomy): domain Bacteria; phylum Actinomycetota; class Acidimicrobiia; order Acidimicrobiales; family RAAP-2; genus JAJYVT01. The sequence goes on along the minus strand of JBOGGB010000273.1, from coordinate 7,530 downwards.
GTCGCCAGCCGACGTCGGCCGTCGGGCCGACCGGGTGATCGAGCGTGCACGGGCCGCCGGTGGCGGGGTGCTCCTCTTCTCCCACGGCCACCTCCTGCGGGTGCTGGCGGCCCGATGGGTAGGGCTGCCACCTGCCGGCGGCGGTCTCCTCGCGCTCGGTGCCGGCGCGGTGTGCGAGCTCGGATCGGAGCACGGCATGCCCGTCGTCTCCCGCTGGAACCTCACAGTGGGAGCAACGGGAGCAGCCGCCGGCTCTGACTAGCCGATCTCGCCGGCGGTGCTGCGTGCCGCGCGGCCCAGGTGCAATCACCCTCAGGGCCGGAAGACCTCAGGGGCCGGAAGAGACAAGGGACCCGCGCACGCCCTCGTACGCGCCGCCGCTTCGATCCTGGTCGCCGGAGCTCGCGGGTCCCGAGGGAGGGGGCGGTGGGCCGGCGCGATTGCCGCGGGCGCGCTCGACCATGTCGGCGAGGGTGAAGGACTGGAGGCGCTCGCGCATGGTGGTGCCGACTTCGGCCCAGACAGCCAGGAGCACGCACTGGCCCTCGTGGTCGCAGGCCCCGTTCTCGTGGGGTTCGCCGAAGTCGCCCGCCACGATCGGGCCGTCGACCGCGGACACCACTTGCGCGAGCGTGATGTTCGCAGGCTCACGCGCGAGCACGTACCCGCCGCCCACTCCGCGCTTGGAGCGGACGAGACCGGCACCCTTCAACGCGAGGAGGATCTGCTCGAGGTACGGCTGGGGGAGCCCCGTCCGCTCCGCGATGTCGCGCACGGAGGTCGGTGTCGACGTCGAGCCGCGCAGGGCGAGCGAGAGCAGGGCCCTGCACGCGTAGTCGCCTCGAGTGGACACCTTCATGCACCCGATGTTAGGGCCTGCCCCCACTGCAGGGGGAGGGCACTGCGCCGGCGGGGCGTGCTCGTGCTCGGCGCCGCGCCGCCTCGCCAGGCGTGGCGCCGCCCACCTACGCTGAACGGCGATGGTCGCCCGCCCGGTACCGGCTGCGACGACGCCGGAGCCGGTGCTGCCCGACTTCGGCGGCCGCTGTCTCACCGAGGTCGTCCGGACGCTCCTTGCCCAGGTCGGTGGGCAGGCGAGCGGCAGCCCGCCGTCGTGGCTGCCCGAACCGGCGCGAGGGGCCCGCCAGATCGCGCTCCTGGTGCTCGACGGGCTCGGCGCGCGCCAGCTCGAGGAGCGCGCGGCGAGGTTGGCTCCGGTGCTCGGTAGCGGCGAGGGCACCACTGTCACGTCGGTTGCACCCAGCACGACGGCAGCGGCGCTCACGAGCCTGTCGACCGGGCTCCCTCCCGCGGTGCACGGTGTGGCCGGTTACCGCGTCGCAGTCGGCGACGACATCCTGAACGTCCTCTCCTGGCGTCTCGGTGACCGGGACGGGCGCCGGCTCGTCCCCCCACGGCAGCTCCAACGACACCCGGCGTTTCCCACCAGCCCGGGCCCCGTGCCGGTCGTCTCCCGAAAGGAGTACGCCGCGACGGGGTTCACCGCCGCCCACCTCGGTGACGCCCCTCTCTACGGTTGGCACACGCCGTCGGGGCTCGTGGTCGAGGTCAGCCGGCTGCTCGCGCGCGGCGCACCCTTCGTCTACGCCTACTACGACGGCATCGACCGGACGGCGCACGCATGCGGTCTCGACGACCGCTACGACGCGGAGCTGCGTGCGGTGGACCGGATGGTCGGCGACCTGCTCGGCGCGCTCCCGGCGGGCGCGGCGCTGGTCGTGACGGCTGACCACGGGCAGGTGGAGGTCGGCTCGGCGATCGAAGTGCTCGGCGGCGACGTGATGGAGGCCGTGACGCTTCTCTCGGGAGAAGGGCGGTTCCGGTGGCTGCATGCGCGGGCCGGGGCAAAAGACGCGCTCTACGACCTCGTCGCCGAGCGGTACCGCGAGGTCGCCTGGGTGCGCGACGTGGACCAGGTCGTCGACGACGGCTGGCTCGGCGGTGCCCCCGGCCCCGACGTGCGCGCCCGGCTCGGGGACGTGGCCCTGGTGCCCTTCGTGGCCACGGCGTTCCTGGACCCCGCCGACGCGGGCGAGCAGCGTCTCGTCTGCCGGCACGGCTCGCTCACTCCCGACGAGATGTTCGTCCCCCTCGTCGCCTGGACGCACAAGCCGTGAGGGATGTTGGCCCCGTGCACCCCGCGCCGTCTGGCATCATCGACCACGTGAGCGCAGCGGAAACGACACCCCCGCCCGACGAGCCGTCGGCGGTCTCGCCCGACGAGGTGCTGCCCGGGCCAGGCCGGCCTTCGCCCGCCGGAGCGCTGGGCACCGGCACCGGCGAGGAGGGTCCAGACGAGCGCCGAGAGTCCATCGAGCAGCCCGGCAAGGTGATGCGCATCGGCACCATGGTCAAGCAGCTGCTCGACGAGGTTCGCCAGGCGCCGTTGGACGAGGCGGGGCGCGTGCGCCTGAAGGAGATCTACGCGCAGTCGGTCCGGGAGCTGGCGACCGGCCTCTCGCCGGACCTTTCCGAGGAGCTCGACCGCATGGCCCTCCCCTTCGACGACGAGGTTCCCTCGGAGGCAGAGCTCCGCGTGGCGCAGGCCCAGCTGGTCGGCTGGCTGGAGGGGCTGTTCCATGGGATCCAGGCCACGCTGGTCGCCCAGCAGGTGGCGGCCCGGGCTCAGCTGGACCAGATGCGACAGCGGGGACTGCCGCGCCCGGGAGAGGACTCCGGAGCGGCGCCGCACCCGGGCGCCTACCTCTGAGACCCCCCTGCCCCGTCGCTCCAGATGTGGCCGTCCGGATCGGGCGGTAGAATCTGGGCATGCCGATGGTGGTCACAACGAAGGATTGCACCGCGCTGAGCGATGCGGAGCTCGAGGAGCTGGCGGATCTCGGAGTGGAGCCCTGCGGGTTCGACATCGGGTTCCTCTCGAAGGAACGAGACGAGTGGGTGCTCGTCACGACCGTGCGGGAAGGGAGGAAGCTGCGCGGGTACTCCTTCTGCACGCTCGAGCGGATCGGTGGCACGCCCTCGCTCCTCGTTGGGGTGGCCTCGGTGGGCCGCACCAACCGGGCGGAGCCCGCCCTGAAGGCCATGATGGCGGACCAGTTCCGACGAGCGCTGCTTGCGTTCCCCGACGAAGACGTCTTGCTCGGCACGCGGCTCCTGGGCGCCGACGGCTTCCGGGCATTCGTGGGGCTCATCGACGTCGTGCCCACCGTGGGCCATCGCGCATCGGGCGAAGAGCGGGCATGGGCCCGGCGGCTGGCCAAGCGGTTCGGTGCGGACGCACGGCTCGACGACCGCTCGTTCGTGCTGAGGGGAGACGGCGCGGCGGCGGGTGGCTTGGACTTCGTCCACCCCAAGCTGAAGCTCCCCGAGGGCGCCCCCGAGCTCTTCGCGTCGCTCGACCCCAAGAGAGGCGACCGGCTCGTCGCGTTCGGCTGGGCAATGGCCGAGGACCTGGCCGGAGGCAAGCTGTCGCGCTGAGCGCTGACGGCCCGCGCCGGCAGCTCACGCGACGCGCACTCCTGTGCGCGGCCGGCCTGCAATCTCGGCCCCCCGTCTCAGGCTTTCGGCAAGATCGCTGCGCAGATCTTGTAGCAGTGTCCCTCGCGCGGGGCGCTGAGCGCGACCAGGAGGTAGTGGGGGGAGAAGCCGAGCGCCGTGGTGAGCGGCTTCCCCGCAAGGCGCTCGTGCCGCGATGCGGAGAGCGCGCGGACTGCGTGTTCGTCTTCGACGGGGAGCCACACGTCGTCGCGCCCCCAGCCGAAGCGGACCCAGGTCGACTCGTCCGCATCGCGGCGCAGGAGCTGCGGACCCCGCGCCGGCCGGACGAGCGCCAGGGAGGGTCGGAGCCCGTGGAAGTCCCAGTAGGGAGCCGACGGTCCGTGGAAGCCGAGAAGTGGATCGTCGTGGGCGGTCGCGAGGCGCGCGAGCATCAGGCGGAGCCGGCGTCCTCGCAGGGCGCCGACGTGGAGCGGCGGAGCGGCGGCCGTCGCGGCTTCGGGATGGGCGAGATCGTCGCGCTCCGGGTCGTCCGCAAGGGTGGCTTCCACCACGTCGAAGGGGGACAGGTCCGGCGAAGCGCCGGCGGGCCAGGGGATCCGAAGCCGCACCAGCGATCTCGACGCGAGGTCGACGGCCGTCACGTCGTCACGATTGCACGCCAGGACGAGGACCCGGAGCTCCGCCCCTCCGGCGGTGAGCGTCCGGTCCCGGCGCACCACGCCGCGTAGGACCGCCCGCCCCTTTCGGGGACGACCCGCGTCGCGCGCGGGGGCATGGCCCGGCACGTCCGGTGCTCCAGACTTCTGGTCGTTTCGGCCGACGGCCTCCGGCTCTGCAACCAGCGCCTCGTCGGCGAGCTCCTCTACGGCGAGCTCCTCTGCGACGGGTCGCCCTGTTCCGAGGTCCAAGATGGTCTCGTCGCGGTCGGAGTCGCCGAGCACGTATCCCCTATCCGCCTTCCGCGCGTGCGCCGGAGCGTGCCGTCCCTGGCGTCTGGTACCCAGCACGACCCTCCTCGGTGCGCTCCCCGGCGACGCGCCGGGTGGTTCCCGAGCCTATCGGGGGGGTCCGGTCACGAAATGGTCAATCTGCGCGGCCAACGTGACGACGTCGCGCGCGGGCTGCTCGCACACGAACCCGCGGCACACGTACGCCGCGCCGGGCTCGCGCCCCTCCCACAGCGGGCTCGGCGCCGGTTCTCCCCAGGCGACGACCGCGTCCGGAATCCACGGCCGTCGGAGCGCGTCCACCAGGTCGGGGCGATCTCCGGCGACGACGATCTGTGCGCCGTGGTCCAAGAAGCTGAGGGCGAAGAGCATGTCGGCGACGGCGATCGGCTGGCTGACGGCGAGCGGGAGCGCGAGCTCTGCGATGCGCGCCCCGGCGTTCGTCCAGCGGGCCGTCCCCGTGAGGGCGCCGAGGCGCAAGAGCGCGATCGCCGCGGTGGCGTTGGCCGACGGGAGCGCCCCGTCGACGACGTCCTTTCTGCGTGCGACGAGCTCCTCGCCGTCGCGTCCCGTCGTGAAGAGGCCGCCATGCTCTGCGTCCCAGAAGAGCTCGAGCAGGCCGTCCGCGGCGTCTTCGCCGCGTTCGGTCCAGCGCGCGTCGCCGGTCAAGGTCGCAAGCCGCGTGGCGCACTCGACGACCCAGGCGTAGTCGCCGGCAAATGCGGGGATGCCGCTATCGGCGGAACGGAGCCAGCGGCCGTCAGGCCGCCGGTTCCGCGAGAAGAGGAGCTCGGCCGCCTCGACTGCGCGGCGTGACCAGCGCTCCTCGCCGCACACCCAGGCAGCTTCGGCGAGCGCGGCGGTGAAGAGCGCGTGCCATTCGGTGAGCACCTTGTCGTCGCGCGCAGGCTGAGGGCGTCGGCGCCGGACCGCGAGCAGGGCCTTCCGAGCGGCTTCGAGCTCTTCGGGCCGGGCGAGCCCAGCGCCGAGCGGGCGGTGGAGCACGGTGCGCCCTTCGAAGTTGCCGTCCTCGGTCACCCCCCACCAGTGGCAGACGTCCGCGGCGAGGTCCTCGACGCCGCCGGCACCCTGCTCGGCTGCCAGCGCGGCGGCGACCTCCTCGGGCGTCCACGTGGCGTGGCTCCCCTCTGCGCCCGCCGCGTCCGCGTCGAGCGAGGCGCAAAACCCCCCGTCGTCTCTCCACAGCGATCCGGTCACGAAGTCGATCGTCTCCTGTACGACCTGTAGGTAGGCGGGGGTGCGGGAGACCTGCCAGGCATGCAGGTAAGCGCGGACGAGCAACGCTTGGTCGGTGAGCATCTTCTCGAAGTGAGGGACGAGCCAGCGCGTGTCGGTCGAGTAGCGCGCGAAGCCTCCCTCGAGGTGGTCGTAGATGCCGCCCGCGGCCATCGCGTCCAGCGTCCTCGTCGCCATCACGAGCGGGTCCGCGCCGGAAAGGGTGCCGGCGCCGGCAGACACCTGAGCAGGCGCCGCGCGCAGGCATAGCTCGACGAGGGTCGCCCTCGGGAACTTCGGTGCGGCGCCGAAGCCGCCCCAGGTGGGGTCGAACCGCTGCGCGAGCGAGTCGACGACGCTCGCCGACACCTCGTCGTAGGCCGGTCTTCGATCCACGGGCAGCGGCGCGAGACGGTCGAGGGCGCGCGTCTCGTGCTCCAGGGCCCCGCCGAGCGCGGACGCCTGGGTCTCCACCTCTTCTCGGCGCTCGGTCCAGGCTCCGGCGACCGATTCGAGCACGCGCCGGAACGACGGGAGGTGGTGGCGGTCCGTGGGGGGGAAGTAGGTACCCGCGAAGAACGGCCGGCCGTCGGGCGTGCAGAATACCGACATCGGCCACCCGCCGGCGCCGGTCATCGCTTGTACTGCCGCCATGTAGACGGCGTCGACGTCCGGGCGCTCCTCGCGGTCGACCTTGACCGAGACGAACGCGTCGCCGAGGAGCCGACCGATGGCGGGGTCCTCGAAGCTCTCGTGTGCCATGACGTGGCACCAGTGGCACGCGGCGTAGCCGATGGAGACGAAGAGCGGTTTGTCCTCCTCCTTCGCCCGCCCGAGCGCCTCGGGGCCCCACGGGTACCAGTCGACCGGGTTGTCCGCGTGCTGGCGGAGGTAGGGGCTCGAGGCCTCGCGCAGGCGGTTCACCGTGTCGATGGTATGGGCGGAGGGGTCGGCAGGGTTGCAGGTCGGTAGGGTTCGGTGTGATGGACGTGCGGCTCGACGGGAAGGTCGCGCTGGTCACCGGCGCGAGTCGTGGGATCGGTCTCGCGATCGCCAGGCGGTTCGCCGGGGCCGGGGCGTCGGTGATGCTCTCTTCGAGGAAGGCGGACGCACTCCAGACGGCGGCGGGCGAGCTCGCGGGCCTGGACGGCGAGGTTGCGTGGCACGTCGCGCACGCCGGCGACCCCGACCAGGCCACGGCGTGTGTCGCGGCGACCGTCGAGCGGTTCGGCTCGCTCGACATCCTGGTGAACAACGCCGCGACCAGTCCGCACTTCGGCCCGCTCCTCGAGATCGACCGGGGTCAGGCCATCAAGACCCTCGAGGTGAACCTGCTCGGGGTCCTGTGGTGGTGCCAGGCGGCGTACCGCGCGGCGCTGAGCGAGCGGGGCGGATCGATCCTGAACGTCGCCTCCGTGGGCGGGCTCGGGCCCGAGCCGGGCATCGGCTGGTACAACGCCACGAAGGCCGCGCTCATCCACGTGACCAAGCAGCTGGCCTACGAGCTCGCTCCCGGCGTGCGGGTGAACGCGATCGCGCCGGGGCTCGTCCGCACGCGCTTTGCGCGTGCGCTGTGGGAGCCCGCAGAGGAGCTGATCGCCTCGTCGATCCCGATGGGCCGCATCGGCGAGCCAGACGACGTGGCGGCGGCGGCCGCCTACCTCGTGTCGGGCGAGGCGTCGTGGGTCACCGGCTCCATCCTCACGGTGGACGGGGGTGCGACCAGCCGGCCCTCGGGTGGGGTCGGCTGATCAGGACAGGCCCGCCCGGCGCACCTTGCCCATCGGCGTGCGGGGCAGCCGGTCGGTGAGCACGAGCTCCTTGGGAGCCGTCCAGGGAGGCAGCGTCGCGCGCACCACCTCGACGA
>JBOGGB010000272.1:0-4707 GCA_050743605.1 Acidimicrobiales bacterium | reverse complement strand
ATCCTGAAGCGCTTTCGCATTCCCCCTGCTCCTATCTGTCGTCTCGGTCGCCGCGCCCGGCGATGCACCGCACACGACCAATGGACCTGTTTCGCTGACTGGTCATCTCTCCGCCCGGGAGGACCGTCGCAGGGCCCCCCGAAGCAGCTGTAGTCAAACCGTAACACAAGTCCCGGAAATTCCGCAACGGCCTTCGAGCCATCTCCATGCCATGCGTGCGGCCTTCGCGCGGCCTTCGCGCGCTCTTCGTGCGTGCGCTGGGCATTGCACGCATTGCCGCCCATTGCAATATGGGTTCGGCGCCGCTGCGTCACCGTGGGAGCGGCGTCCCACCGCCCCGCTGGCTCACGGCGAGGCGCCGGCAGATCGCCCCGGCCTCGACGTCGAGTTGCGTCACCACGTGGAAACACCGGCTGCGTCCCCGCCGGCTGCGTCCCCTCCAGGCCGACGCGCCGACCGAGGCTCGTCCGGCTCACCCGCGTGGAGGTCGAACACGGCGCGATCGTGGAGCGCGTGGGGACTGGCCTCTGCCGCGAGCACGAGCCGGCCGCCCCTCTCACTGTGCAGGTACCCCCTGGCCCGCACCACACGACCAGCACGGCGAGCAGCCCTTGCCCGGCAGCGCTTCGCCGGCCGGGAGCCCACGACGATCGGCCCGGAGCCGGCCCAGTGCCCGCGGGCGCCGGCTGCGTGGGCGCGGGCTCGTATCGTCGGCTACGTGACCAGCGAGGGCGCTCCGGAATCCGACCTGGGGTGGGGTGCGTTCTCCGACGACCCGCCCTGGGCCGTCGAGTTGACAGAACTCACGTGGCGCGAGGGGCTCGGCGAGCTTCGACGCACGACGGCAGCTCGGACGCGCGCGCTCGCCCGCCGGAGAGTGCTCCCGCCTGTCGGCGCCGCGTCCCGGGTCGTGGCGGTCCTGGGTCCTGCGCTCGCCACGTGGTACCTCACCGAACGACGGCGTGGCCGCGCTCGGTCACGAACCGGCCTCTCGCGCCGCCTGCGGATCGCCTTCGAACGCCTCGGGCCGACCTATATCAAGCTCGGCCAGATCCTGTCGGCGGGCGAGGGGGTCTTCCCCGAGGAGCTCGTCGGCGAATTCCGGCTCTGCCGAGACCAGGTCCGCGCCGAGAGCTTCGAGACGGTGCGAAGGACGGTCGAAGCAGAGCTCGAGCGGCCCCTCGGCGCCGTGTTCGCATCATTCGACGAGGTTCCGATCGCGGCTGCGTCCATCGCACAGGTCCATGCGGCCCGCCTGCGCAGCGGCGAGGAGGTCGTGGTCAAGATCCAGCGGCCCGAGATCGACCGTCAGGTCCGGCGCGATCTCGCGGTGATGGCGTGGCTCGCGCCGCTGCTCGTCGGGAGGATCCCGGTTGCAGCGCTCGCCAATCCACCCGCGTTGATCGACCTGTTCGCCGAGACGATCGGAGAGGAGCTCGATTTCCGGCTCGAAGCCGAGAACATGCTCGACGTCGCGCACGTGCTCGCCTGCACCGCTCCTGCCGGCGTTCGGCGCGCGCTCGTCGTTCCTCGACCTCACCCGAGCCTCGTCACGCGCCGGGTGCTCGTGATGGAGCGACTGCACGGTTACGCGTGGGGAGACGCGCAGACGATGCACGCTGCCGGGATCGACACCGATCAGGTGCTCACGGCCGCGCTGATCGCCTTCCTCGAAGGACTGGTGCTCTTCGGGGTCTTCCACGGCGACTTGCACGCCGGCAACCTGCTCGTCTGCCCCGACGGGCGCGTGGCGTTGCTCGATTTCGGCATTACGGGTCGGCTCGACGACCAGGGCCGCCGCGGAATCCTGCGCCTCGTCATGTCAACCGCCGCCAACGACGTCCGTTCCCAGGTGTCGGCGATGCGCGACCTCGGAGCGCTGCCCGACGACGTCGACGTCGACAAGGTCATCGCGGATCTCCGGCTCGACCAACCGATCGTGGACCCCACCGCCATGGACGCAGAGCAGCTCACCCGGGAGATCAGGGAGTTGACGAGGGCGTTACTGGCGTACGGCGCCCGCCTGCCCAAGGCCCTGATGCTCTTCGTCAAGGACATGCTCTTCATCGACAACGCGACGGCGACCATGGCGCCCGACGTCGACGTTCTCGGCCGGATCGTCGCGATCCTGACGCACCTGCAGTCTCACCATGGCGAGCGCATCGCCCTCGACCTCGGCATGCCGGCCGCGGACCTCGGAGTCGTGGAGCTCACAGGCATCCGCAGCTCGCTCGGACTGACCGAGGATGTGGAGCACCTGACCCACCGGGAGCTCCAGGAGCGCAGACGACTCATCAGGAGGCGGCTGCAGCACCGGGGCACGTCGAGCGACCGCGAGAAGCGCTGATCGATCCGCGACCTAAGGCGCTCAGGCGTTGCTGCTCGGGCTACGAGCTCGCGTCCGTAGCCGTAGCCGGAGCCGAGCCGTCCGACGTGCCCGAGGGTGCCGTGGCGGCGGCTGGGAGCTGCCCGGCGGGACCGACCTGCGCCTTGAGCGCGGCGAGCTCCGCGTCGACGCTCGACGTCGAGCTGAGCTCGTCGAGCTCCTTCTGGATGTCGTCGGTGCCGCCTCCGACGTCCTCGAGGACGCCCGACTCGAGGAGCTCGTCGGTCGCCTGAGCTCGGGACTGCATCGTTGCGATCTTGTCCTGAGCGCGCTGCAGCGCGGCCCCGGAGTCACTGATGGACTTCGAGATGCCCGAGACGCTCTCGTTGACCGAGGTCACGGCCTTCGACGCGGTGTACTCCGCCTTCATCGTCTCCTTCTGGGTCCGGAACGAGCTCACCCGCGACTGGAGCTGGTTCAGCGTCTGCTCCAGCTTCCCTTCCTGCTCCGTCAGCTGCTGGTGCTGCGGTTCCATCTGGTCGATCTGCTGCTGCGCGGCGGCCTTGCGGGCGAGCGCCTCCTTCGCCAGGTCGTCTCGGCCCTGGGTGACCGCGGCCTGCGCCTGGTCCTGGAGGTGGGCGATGGACTGCTGCAGCTGGGTCTCCTGCAGCTCGATGCGCTTGCGCGACGCCGCGATTGTGACGAGCGCCCGCCGGACCTGGGTGAGCTGCTCGAGCATCTTCTCGTAGGAGAGATCGAGCATGTCCGCCGGGTTCTCGGCTTGATCCAGTGCTTTGTTCGCTTTCGCCTCGACGATGTCGTGGGCGCGTTGGAAGAGTCCCATTTCCCCATCTTGCTCCTTTCTGGATGCACCGCGCGGGGAGCGGCCCGCCACGTGCCAACCGGAGCCCGCCGGGCGACCCTCAGCCTGGGAGCCCCTCAGCCCCGGCGACCCTCAAGCCCCGGGCGACCCTCAAGCCCCCTCGAACGGGAAGCCCAGGTCGGGCGCCGTGAGCACCGCCCGGAAGGGGAGCCCCTCCTCGGACGCCATGGCGCCGACCGTCCCGCCGCGGTCCACCAGCGCAACGAGGAGGACCGGCTCGGCTCCTGCCGCGCGTACGGCGCGCGCCGCCTCGAGAAGCGACGTGCCGCGGGTGACGGCGTCCTCGGTCACGACCACCCGGTCGCCGGGGTCCAATGCACCTGCGATCCGGCCCCCTCCCCCGTGGTCCTTCTCCTCCTTGCGGACGCTGAACGCCTTCAACGCCCGGCCTCGCATCGAGGCGACCGCCGCGGTCACGAAGGCCACCGGGTCCGCACCCATCGTCAATCCGCCAACTGCCGTGGCATCCGGCGGCACGAGGTCGAGGACCGCCTCACCGACGAGGAGCATCGCCTCCGGGCGGCAGACCGTCTGCTTCGCATCGATGAACCAGCTGCTCCGCTTGCCGGACTTGAGCACGAAGTCGCCCCGGCGGACGGCATGCTGCAGCAGGTGCTCGCGCAGCAACTCCAGCCCGGGTGAGGCGAGGGAGGGGAGCGGCCGCTGCCGCGGCGTGGCGGGCCGGCTCACAGGCGCACCGCTCCCGTGCCCGTCACGATCTCCCCGATCACCGTGGCGGAGAACCCGGCGCCGGCGTCACCGCCGGAAACCGCCTCCAGCACCGAGACGACCGTCATCACCTCCTCCGGCTCGACCACCAGGATCATGCCGAGCCCCATGTTGAAGACGCGGTCCATCTCGGCGTCGGCGACGTCTCCGTGCCGTACGATCTCCGTGAAGATCCGGGGCACGTCCCACGTGCCGCGCTCGAGACGGGCGTCGACGTCCGGCGGCAACACGCGGCGCAGGTTGCCCGGAATCCCGCCTCCCGTCACGTGTGCGCACGCGTGGACGGCTGTCGGAGCCGCCTGCACCGCCGCCAGCACCGCCGGCGCGTAGAGGACAGACGGCGTGAGCAGCTCGTCTCCGAGGGAGCGCGGCGATCCTTCCCACGCGGGGCCGTCGAGCGGGAGGCGCGCGCGCTCGAGCAGGACGTGCCTGGCCAACGTGTAGCCGTTCGAGCGCAGTCCCGGGGAGGAGAGCCCGATGAGCACGTCGCCGGAGACGGCACGGTGCGGACCCAGCTCACTGCCCGCCTCCACCACTCCCACGGCAAAGCCGGCCAGGTCGACGTCGTCGGCGCCCATCGCACCCGGATGCTCGGCGGTCTCCCCGCCCACCAGGGCGCAACCCGCGATCCTGCACCCTGCGGCGATCCCCCGCACGATCGTCTCGACCCTCTCGGGAACGAGCCTCCCGGTCGCGATGTAGTCGAGGAGGAAGAGCGGCTCCGCACCTACGCAGACGACGTCGTCCACGCACATCGCGACGAGGTCGA
>JBOGGB010000271.1:0-8503 GCA_050743605.1 Acidimicrobiales bacterium | reverse complement strand
TCTTCCTCGCGCTCGAAATGGGTGAAGATCCGGTCGCACAGGTAGAGACGAGCACTTCGACCCGGGACTGGCACGCCGATCGCAGCAAGATGATGCAGTTGCCCGAAGGTCCTCGCGAAGGTGGTCTTCCCGCCCTGGTTCGGCCCGGACACGACGAAGATCCGCTCACCGGCTCCTAGACGGAGATCGTTGGTGATGACGTCACCTTCCTCTGTGTGGAGCTTCATCGCCAGCGCGAGGTCAAAGGTGTCCTCTGCCGACTCGTCCTTGCGTTCCGCGTCCACCTCCGGATAGCAGAAGTCGAGTCCGTCGTTCCTGATGGAATCGGCGATCTCACGGTACGACATGTAGAACTGAAGCTCGCGGTAGAAGAGATGGACTCCCGGATCGAAGAAGCTCCCGTGCCGATCGGAGAACGTTCCGAGAAGCGTGAATTGCTCGGGGAACAGTCGCACCACGAGGCCGAGGATCTGCTGGCTCACGTAGGTCATGCCGGGCCACACCCGGTATTGGGCGAGGTAGCTGCGAACGGCGCCTTGCCGGAACCGTTCGAACACCGAGTGGATCTCCTCGCTGTAATCCGGTTCCTCGGCGTAGCGAGTCACGGTGACGCGCCCGCCGTCGATGTTCACGCAGTAGGCGATACCAGCCAATGCCACTTTGCACGCAACGGTATCTGCTTCGAGCCGCGCGAACTCCTCGGAGCTCACGTGGCCGCCGAGGTACCCGCGGAAGTCCAGCAATCCTCGGGACCCGAGCCGAGTCTCGCTGAGGTCGTTGGCAAGCGCTCGGACGGCATGGATGTAGATGTCGGCGGCATCGAGTACCCAGCCCTGACGCTGCTCCAGGACGCGCATCGCGCGTGCCTGCGAGACGTGGGACAGCACCGCGCGTATCGACTCGCAGAACCGCTTGAGCGCGGCCCACGTCTCGGGCTCGTCGAGATCCCGGAACACATCATGCCTGTAGCGAACGACCTCGACCGCGCGCATTTGATGGAAGAACAGCTCCTCGACCGCAGCGGCTTCTTCACGATCGGCCGTGATGCCGGACACGATCTGGTCGAGGTGGAGATCGGAAGCGTGATCGCGATGATCGTGCGTGGCGACCACTTGACCCGGAGGACCGAGCAACCCGAAGGGCGCCGAGGTCCCTTCCTGCGCTACGCCCATGCCTGCTCCCCTTCTCGCCGCCCTGACACGCTCGCGCGCCAGCGGCCAGTAGGAGCCATCAGCCCCGGGGGGCGGTCCAGCGAGCTCCATCGCCGTGCGACTAATTGTACCCGTCCCACGCCTGATACGACCACGCGAGCGGGCCGCTGCCGGCACGAGTCCTCTTCGACCCCCACACTCGCCTCTCCCCCAGCCGGTCCACGGCAGGCTCGAGAGTGGACGAGACGTGGCGTAGCGCAGCACCTCTTCGACTTCGCCTGCCATGCGATGAGGGGCGGGGCACGCGTGCGCGACGTGCGCAACCGGACGCTCGTCACCACGCTGCTCCGGAAGGACAATAGCGAGGCCGATTAAGCTGTTCGGATGCCGAGCAGATCGCGAGGGGTCGTCAGGCGTCAGCCGCGAGAGAGTTGCTCCGCTCCTCTTTCGACGTACATCCCCCCGACGCCGCCGGCCAGAAGGAACTTGCGTGGTTGGGTCCCGTCCTCTACGAGCAGATCGGCGGCTTGACACCCGTGCGGATCACAGGCCCGTGAGCGAGAGCGCGGCGCCCTCGATGCGTACGGCCGGCTCGGCCGCGACACTGGCACACCGGATGGCAGGGTTGCCTGGTCAGCCCTCCGGCTTCACCGAGCGCGCGCTGCGGCTCGCCGAGCGCTCGACCGCCAGGCGCTACCACATCGTGGTCCTCGGGGAGTTCAAGCGAGGCAAGTCCACGCTCGTCAACGCGCTCGTCGGGCATCCCGTGCTCCCCTCGGGCGTGATCCCGGTGACCACCGTCGTGACGGAGGTGCACTTCGACCGGTCACCACAGAGCGCTCTCGTGGACCTCGAAGACGGTTCGAGTCGCGAGATCACCTTGGACGAGATCGCGAATTACGTGAACGAGCTGTACAACCCGGGCAATCGGCTCGGCGTCCGTCGTGTCGAGGTGCGCGTCGGCGCGCAGCTCGGAGCCCCGGGCGTGGTCCTCGTGGACACTCCGGGGATCGCCTCGGTCGACGAGCGCCAGACGGAGGCAGCCAGAGAGGCGCTGTCGCAGAGCGACGGAGCGATCGTCGTCCTGTCCGTCGACGCCCCTCTGTCCCAGAGCGAAGGGACCCTCGTCGCGGACCTGGCCCAACGTGGCGGGCGAGTGTTCGTGGTGGTGAACAAGTGCGACCACCTCTCCGTGCCCGAGCTCGCCGAGGTCCGGGCCTTCTTGGTCCGCCACCTCGAACGGCTGCTCGGTGAAGGGGCCGCCGTGTACTTCCTCTCGGCGCGCCGCGCGCTCGAGGCCGTGACGGAAGATGGAGGACCCGCGCCCCTGGGTGACCCCGGCTTCGACGCGTTCCGCTTCGATCTCGAAGCTTTTCTGCAGGACGACCTCGCAGCCGAGCGCGACCGTGTCAACGCCGCAGAGCTCCAGCGGCTGGCCTCCACGCTCTCTGAGGCCATCGCCATCGAACGTGCCGCCGCAGCGATGGATCTGGCCATGCTCCAGGACAGGCTCGAGCGGTTCGGCACGGCTGCCGACGACGTCCGACGTCGGTACGCCGAGGACAGGCTGGTGCTCGACCACGACGTCGCGCAGATCGACGAAGCCGTGGCCGAGGCACTGGTCGCCGGGGCGACCCACGCCCTCGGCCCCGCCTGGTCTCGCGTAGAGGCGTCCGTCTCGGCGCTTCGTGGGCACGCGCTGGACGTCGCGCTCGCAGAGGGCGTCGTGGGCGCGGTCAAGGACGCCTTCGACCCATTGCGCAAGGAGGTCGAGACGATGGCAGAAGAGGGTTGGGCGAAGAGCGCAGCGCGCTTCTCGGACCGCATCCTCCAACATGTCCAGGCGCTGCGCAGCGCCGCGAGCACCCTCTTCGAAGTGCACCTTCCCGAGCCCGCCCTTCCGACCGTGGCGCAGCAGCGTGAACAATTCTCGTACCTGTTCTTGCAGGTGGAGAGCCCTGGCTCGTCGGTCGCTCGCACCCTGCGCACGATCATGCCCACGAGGCACGCCCGGCGGAGCATGCTGGAGCGAGCTCGCCGGCACCTCGCCTCCGAGCTCGACAAGCACTCAGGGCGAGCGCGCTTCGACGTCGTGCAACGGCTGGACACCGTGTCACGCCGCTTCGTCACGGCGATGGCGGAGGAGCTGGAGGAAACCGAGACCTCCATCCTGGCAGCCGCAACGAGCGCACAACGGGCACTCGAGTCCACCGAATCCCGGCAAGCCGCGCGGGACGTAGAGCGATCGCTCGCGCTGACCGTGGCCGCAGAAGCCGAGCAAGTGCTGGATCAGGCAAGGAACGAGACGCAGTAGCGAAGCCTGGTGCGGACGCATCTCGCAGAGTTCACGGCCCTCGACCGCGAGCGACCATCGAGCGTCGGGAAGGACGGCGTCCCGGAGCCGGTCCTGTCCAGCCGCGACGGCGCCTGCTCCGCGACTGACTTCCATTATCGTCGTGTTGGCAGTACTCCACCCATCGGTCGGTGCCGGAGGAGGAGGCAATGAGGCGTCCGCGTGCAGTCCTCTTATCGGGATCGCTCGGATTGGGCCACGAGATGCTCGTCCGAAGCTGTGCCACCCCGCTCGAGCAGTCCGGGTGGCTCGTCGAGAGCCTGGACTGCATGAGGCTGCTGGGGCGACGTTGCGGGTCCGCGGGCCAGAGTCTCTTCACGCGCACGGTCCGGGCGCTCCCTGGTGCCTACGACGCGCTCCACTTCGCGCACCTGCGCACCGGGAGCCGGCTCGCCGTAGCGATCGACAACAGCGCGTCCGCGCGCCTCGTCCCAGTCCTGCGCGAGCTGTTCGCCAGGAAGCCCCCCGACCTTGTCCTGAGCGTGTTCGCCACTGGTGCGTCCGCCGCGGCAAAGCTGCGCACCACCGGTGAGCTGCAGGCGCCTGTCGTCGTCCTCTGCACCGACGTCACGCTGCACAGGCTCTGGGTGCAGGCTGGGACGGATCTGTTCCTCGCCACCTCCCAGGCGGCCGCCGCGTCGGTTCTCCGGTACCTCCCCTATGCCGAGGTCGCCGTCGTACCCCCGCCGGTGCGCCCTGCGTTCTACCAGGCCCCTTCGAAGGAGAAGGCGCGGGCGGAGCTCGGACTGCCGCGTGACGCAGCCTGCGCGCTGGTCATCGACAGCGGCTGGGGCTTCGGGCCACTCGACATGCAGGTCGCCGCGCTTGCACGCGCGGGGATCCACGTGCTCGCCGTGGCCGGAAGGCAGCAGGAGGTGGAACGACGGTTCCGAGGTCTGGCCGCGGTCGACGACCACGTCCTCCCCTTCGGCTTCGTCGACGACGTCCCCCTCCTGATGGCGGCTTCGGACCTCGTCGTCGCGCTGCCCGGTGCGACCACGTGCAGCGAGGCAAGGGTCGTTGGTCGCCCGATCCTGCTGCTCGATTCGATGCCGGGCCACGGAAGGGAGAACCTCGTCCACGAGCTCGAGCTCGGCCGCGCGCGGGTTGCCGGACCCACGCCACAGGATCTTGCCGAGGCCGCGGCCGCCTTCCTCGGTGCCTCGGGGGGCGAGGACCCGCACGAACAGGCCGAGCGGTGGGAGCCAGGGTTCGTCGCCGCGCTCGCCCGTGTCCGGATCGACCTCGACCCGGCGAACCGGGAAGGGACGGCGACTCGGGAGGCGGTCCCGGCAGGGCAGCGGATCCGAGGGCTACATCCCGCTTCGAATGGCGGCCCGCCGCCGGGCTCGCCACCACCGCGCACGGCTGACACCCTGATGGTGACCCGATCGACGAACGCAAACCTACAGACGAAGGAGCAGGAGCTGGATGGGCGTACTGTGGCCACACGGACGCAGTGAGGGCGACCCGATGCGCACGCTCTTTCTGAACCCACCGTCGTACCAGGGCTTCGACGGTGGCGCTGGCGCTCGCTACCAAGCGAAGCGGGAGATCCGCTCGTACTGGTACCCAACCTGGCTCGCGCAGCCCGCCGCCATCGTGCCCGGCAGCCTCCTCGTCGACGCTCCTCCCGCGGGTCTCGCCCTGGACGATGTCGTGCCCCTCGCACTGCGTCACGACCTCGCGATCCTCCACACCTCCTCCCCCACCTTCTACGGAGACGTGCAGGTCGCCGAGGCGATGAAGGAGGCGAACCCCGCGCTGCTCGTCGGGCTGGTGGGCGCGAAGGTCGCAGTGGAGCCGGAGCGCTCTCTCCTCGCCTCGAGGTCGATCGACTTCGTCGCCCGCGAGGAGTTCGACTTCACGGTGGCAGAGGTCGCCCGAGGCCGGCCGCTCGACGGAGTTCTCGGTGTGAGCTACCGCACGCCCGCCGGCGCGATCGCGCACAACCCGGACCGTCCGGTCCTGGAGGACATGGACCGGCTCCCCTTCGTGACGCCCATCTACCGCCGCGACCTGGACCCGCGCCACTACGCCATCGGGTACCTCCGCCATCCCTACGTCTCGTTCTACACGGGACGCGGATGCCGCTCGCGGTGCACCTACTGCCTCTGGCCGCAGACCGTCGGAGGCCACCGCTACCGCACCCGAAGCGCGAGCCACGTGCTCGAGGAGGCGCGCCTTACCAAGCAGCTCTTCCCCGAGATGAAGGAGCTCTTCTTCGACGACGACACCTTCACCGACGACCGCCCGCGGGCGGAGGAGATCGCGCGCGGCCTAGGCGGCTTGGCACTCACCTGGTCGTGCAACGCGAAGGCGAACGTCCCGCGCGAGACGCTTGAAGTGCTTGCCGACAACGGGCTGCGCCTTCTCGTCGTCGGGTACGAGTCCGGAGACCAGCAGGTGCTGAACAACGTGAAGAAAGGCCTCAAGGTCGACCGAGCGCGCCGCTTCGCACAGGACTGCCGCGAGCTGGGGATCACCGTGCACGGGACCTTCATCATCGGGCTCCCCGGTGAGACCAAGGAGACCATCCAGTCGACGATCCGCTTCGCGCGGGAGGTGAACCCGCATACGATCCAGGTCTCGGTCGCCGCCCCGTACCCGGGGACCGAGCTGTACCGCCAGGCGACGGAGAACGGTTGGCTTCCCGAGGGCGGCGATGGCGCGACCCTCGTGAGCGCCGAGGGCACGCAGCTCGCGACCCTCGACTACCCGCATCTGCGACGCACCGAGATCCTCGACTCCGTCGACACCTTCTACAAGCGCTTCTACTTCCGGGCCGGGAAGCTCGCGGAGCTCTCCGCCGAAGTCCTCCGGCGACCCGAGACACTCGGGCGGCGACTGCGAGAAGGCGGTGAGTTCGTGCACTTCCTCGGCCGGCGTCCACGCTCGTCGTCGGGAGCTCGTTGACGAGCGGACCGCTGTCGCGCGCCGGCAGCTGAGCCTGAGACGTGCTGATCGCGGTCCTGGCCGCGCTCGCAGCGAGCGGGAGCTTCGCCGCAGGAGGAGTCCTGCAGCAGCACGCCGCGAGCACTCGCCCCGAGGGGGAGGCCCTCTCCTTCCGCCTGATCGTCGACCTCGCCCGCGACCCCACGTGGCTCTTGGGGATCGGGTTGGCTCTCCTCTCTTACGTCCTCGAAGGGGTGGCACTCTCCTACGGGCCGCTCGTGCTCGTCCAGCCCTTGATCGTGACCGAGCTCCTCTTCGCGTTGCCGATCTCGGTGCGGTGGAGAGGCATGCGGATGACGCCACGCGAGTGGTTCGGCACGGCCGCCGTGGGCGCGGGCCTCACGCTCGGTCTCGTGTGCGCTGCTCCCGGGACGGGACGGCCCGACGCCCCGATCGACGACTGGATCGTGCTGCTGGGCGTCGTTGCCGGCGCGGCGGCCCTCGCCGTCTACACCGGTCGGCGGCGGCGCGGCGCAGCCCGCTCGTCGCTCTACGCCTTGGGAGCGGCACTCGTGCTGGGCTCCCAGGCCGCGCTCTTCAAGGCCACCGTCGCCCGTTTCGAGCACGGAGCTGCCCAGGCCTTCGAGAGCTGGGAGGTCTACGCGATGTCCGCGGCCGCGATCCTCGGCTTGTTGCTCGTGCAGAGCGCGTACGAGGCAGGGCCGCTCGCGACGAGCATGCCCGTGGTGGACGCGGTGGACCCGACCGTCGCCGTCATCTTCGGCGTCGCGCTCTTCCACGAGCACATCCGGACCGGTGCCTGGCTCGCCGGGATCGCTGCGGGCATCGTGCTGCTGTTGGGCGGGATCGCCATCTTGGACACCTCGCCCATGATCCAGAGCCTCCAGAAGATCGAAGGCCAGCAACGCATCGGTTCGGAGGACGCCGAGCGGCACACAGCCTCACCAGGACAGCGAGAGCCTCCCACGTGAGTGAGCAGCACTCACCTGTACGGGCGGCGATCACCGCGCACCCGCCGCCTCGCGTCGTCGCGGAACTCCTTCCATTCCTGACGCTGGCGCTCCTTCAGCGTGCGTGCCGCGGATTTCACCTGCTCTCGGAACTCGTCGACATCCCGGTGGAACCGCTCCCACGCGGCCTGCCGGCTGACACCCACCGAGCTGCCGATTGCCTCCCAGGTCGCGCCCCACGCCACCGCTTCCGAAGCGAGCTTCGCCTCCCACGTCGAAAGGAGCGCGACGAGTACCCGCGTCGCGCCGAGCGCGACGAGCGGATCGGGGTCGGACGTCGCCGTCTCCCACGTCTGGGTCAGGAGCGGCGGGACCTTCCGCACAGGGGGGTCCGGGGCAGCGCTCATATGTCAAGTTTGGCTTGACATGGTCGTCATGTCAAGCTATTCTTGACATGGCCAATGGCACGGCCGCCGAGTATCCCGAGGGTGCTCGCCGCCGCCCCGGTGCGGGGCGCGAGGTCTGCCTGGACGGACGCATCTATGGGAGCAAGCGCCGTCTGTCGCTGCGCCGAGGAGGAGGTTCGACCGTGCAAGCGCGACCACAATGGAGCGCAGGAAAGTCCGCCTGGACGGGACCCGCTATCTACGTGGAGGACGTGCACAAGTCCTTCGGTGACGTGCAGGCACTGCGCGGGATCGACCTCGCCGTCGACCGAGGCAAGGTGCTCGGGGTCCTCGGGCCGAACGGCGCCGGCAAGACGACGGCGGTCAAGATCCTGACCACGCTCCTGCGCCCCGACCGTGGGCGCGCGCTGATCGAAGGTCGCGACGTCGCGCGCTCGCCCGCCGCGGTGCGGGAGATCATCGGGCTCGCAGGTCAGTCCACCGCGATACAAGAGGAGCTCACGGGCCGCGAGAACCTCGACATCATGGGGCGCCTCTACCACCTCGACCCGGCGACGCGCAGGCGGCGCTCGGACGAGTTGCTCGCGCGCTTCGACCTCGTCGAGGCTGCCGACCGGACCACGAAGGGATACTCCGGTGGCATGCAGCGCAGGCTCGACCTCGCGCTGAGCCTGGTGGCGCAGCCCCGAGTGGTCTTCCTCGACGAGCCGACGACCGGCCTGGACC
>JBOGGB010000270.1:0-2882 GCA_050743605.1 Acidimicrobiales bacterium | reverse complement strand
GACGTCGACGTCGCCGAGCTGATCTGGAAGGACCGCCCTGCGAGAGACAGCTGAGCGGCCGGAGGTCGTGCTGCTCGACGCGTCCGCGCTCGTCGAGCTCGTGACCGCAGGACGCCATCGCCAGGGTGCCGATGCACTCCTCGCCCGCTACGCGCATGCCGAGCCACGGCTCGTCTTCGCCTCGGCGGCCCACGCCCTGGTAGAAGCGACGAGCGCGCTGCGGCGCCTCGTGCGTCTCGGCGTGCTCGATGCGGCATCCGGCGCAGAGGCCATCGGATGGCTCGGCCAGATCGACATCGCCCTCGATCCGCCTGGGCCGCGCCTTGGTCGTATCTGGTCACTGCGCGAGGCCATGAGCTCCTACGACGCCGCCTACGCGGCGATGGCCGAAGCGTTAGGAAGACCGCTCCTGAGCGTAGACGGCCGCCTCCTGCGCGCCTGTCGCCGGGCGGGGATCGCCTCGATGCACCTCGATGAGCTGGCCCGTCCACCGTCCGATACGGGTCACCGCTGAAGCGAACGGAGACGCTCCAAACGGGCCAGGTTGCCTCTCACACGAGTGGCTGCACGACGGCGTCCGGCGCCGAGGCGGGGAGCCGCCTGATTTCGCGCTCGGTCTCCATTGACAACCGTTTTGGCATCCACGTCCTCCTCGGTGAGCGACGAACACCTTCGTCTGCTCACCCAGGAGTTGCGGGGATCACTTGAGCCCGCCCTGATCGAGAGTGGGGAGTCCTACGTGATCCTCAACAACTCCCTACGCGGCGCTCGCGAACGCGACCGGGGCGTGGCCCGAAGTGCTCGCGATGGCACCCGAGTGCTCACCCTCGTCGGCGCGGCGGCGCACGCCCAGCTTTCGACCTAAGGACACTTCGGTCAGCGGCCGGGACGGCCCCGTGGAGTAGCTCCGCTACGGGCCGAGCAGCGCAAGCGGGATGACGCCGATGCCGTCGCTCCGGCGGTAGGCGTTACGTCCGGTCGTGACGACGATGGCATCGCACAGACCGTCGCCGATCTCGTCGCGGAGCCACAGCAGGTGCCTGACGTCATCGGTGTCCGGCGAGTGCCCGAGCTTCACCTCTATCGCGAGCACCGTGCCGTCGCGCCGCTCGACGACGATGTCCACCTCTCTCCGCCCACCTCCGGTCCTGAGGTGAGAGACCGTGGCATCGGCCGCCTGTGCGTAGGTTCGCACGCTCTGCGTGGCAAGAGACTCGAAGAGTGCTCCGGCCAACGATCCGCCCTTCGGTCGCTGGACGCTGTCAGTACCACTCCCAGTGAGGAAGGCTCCGCGATCGACGGAGAGCAGGTGCGCGGCGAGTGCCGGGTCAGTGAGGTGGTGCTTCGGTGCCTGCGTCAGACGATGCAACCGGTTCTGGACGGGGAGCCAGGCGTCGAGCTCTTCGATGACGCGTAGTCGGGCGAGGACGTCTCGGTAGACGATGGTCGTGGTCTTGGCCGGCTTGTCCGACTCCCCTGGGGTGGCAGCGTCCAGGATGGTCGCATACGCGGCCGTGGTCGCCGTCGCCGCCGCGTACGCCCTGAACCAACCCCTCAGCGTCGCAGGGCGCCGTACGACGTGCCCGAGCTCGGTGAAGTCCTTCTCCACGATGGCGTCGATGTAGCTCTCGAGCTGCGCAGTGAGTCCCCGCCCCGAGTAGCGACGCAGGCCAGGGAAGCCTCCAGCGAGGATCTCGTCCATGTAGTCGGCAAGGCTGACGTCACTCGACCCTCCGAGGTCCGGGCACGTCCCGTTCAGTAGTGCTGCGAGGCTCACAGGTGCCTCGGGCGGATGGCGCTCGTAGAACGAGAGCGGGCGCATCCGGGTCGTCACGATTCGACCCGCACCGCTGTGGAGATGCGCTCCCTCCGGTGCGGCGCTACCGGTGAGGAGGTAGCGGCCGGAAGGTGCCCCGGCATCGCAAGCCCGCCTTATGTAGTCCCAGGTCTCAGGGACCCGCTGCCACTCGTCGATGACGACGGTCCCAGCCCCGCTCGCGTCGATCATCCCGGGATCAGCCCGAACGAGCTCCGCAGTCTCGCTGTTGTCCAGGCGGAACACGGTCGAGGAGCGCTGCTCGGCCGTGGTGGTCTTGCCGACACCCTTCGGCCCGTCGAGCATGATGGCCGGCAGCTGCGCGCTTAGCTCGTCCAGCTCTGCATCAACGACCCTCGGGATGTAGGCCACAGTCATACACTACCATCTGCACGTTCCTTATGCTCCCATTCGGTTCGCTCCTGCACTACCGTTCGCGCGTCGCCTACGAACCCTGTGGCCGACGGCAACGACGGTCACCAACCCCTCTGGTCCGAGGTGTCAACGACGGTCCAAAACTGACCCCTTTCCACCGGTCGAAAACTGACCCCCTCCCCGGGCCACCGAACGCACTGCATGCTCATTCGGCGATCGGCGTCACCTCCTCGGAGGCCCGGAGTCGGCGGTCCCGGCCGCCCGAACGCTGGGGCGGTGCATCCTCGGCGGCGCCGGAGCGCCGACGGCGGTAGGCCGCTTGGCGGCAGGCCGGCGAGCAGAACCGTCGAGGAGAGCCGGGTCGTGGATTGGAGAACAGACCGGCGACTGCGATGACGGTGTCGCGCCCGCAGCATTCGCACGGAGAGACATCACGCTCGGGTGGGCCCGAAGCGTCACGCATTGGCTCAGGTGCCGTCGTCACCGGGCACCCTCCCGAGGTCGCGGCCACGCAGTCGGTAGCTGTCTCCCTTGAGGTTGATCACCTCGGCGTGATGGACGAGGCGGTCGATCATCGCCGAGGCGACGGTGTCGTCCCCGAACACCTCGCCCCAGCGACCGAATGCTTTGTTGGAGCTCACGATCAGGCTCGCCCGCTCGTAGCGCGACGACACCAACTGGAAGAAGAGGT
>JBOGGB010000269.1:0-1609 GCA_050743605.1 Acidimicrobiales bacterium | reverse complement strand
GGATAGCTTCGACCGGTTCTTCCCCGCTCAGGATTACCTGCCTACCTCGGGGTCGATCGGCAACTTGATCGCGCTGCCGATGCAGGGCGCGTGCCGTAAGCGGGGAACGACCGTCTTCCTCGACTTGGCGACGCTGGAGCCTCACCAAGACCAGTTCGGCTACTTGTCCCATGTGGAGCGTCTCACACCGAAGCAAGTGGCAGCACGCGCCGAAGCCATGCGGCCGCTGGCTGTCGGTCCTGCCGTCCGCCACCTCCATGCCAGTGGCGCGACCCGGACCCATCCGCCCGCGCCGGCCGTGATCCGTGTTCGCCTCGGTGCCGGGGTTTCACTCGAACGCGCCGGCTTGCCGCCAGCACTGCTCGGTTCGCTCAAGCACGCGGCGTCGCTGCACAACCCGGCGTTCTACAAACGCGAGAAGCGGCGACTCTCCACCTACGGCGTTCCGCGCTTCGTCCGCTGCTACCACGAGGACCTGGACTGGCTGCACCTACCCCGCGGCTTGCGGGAGGTCGTCCAGGATCTGGTGACACAGGCGGGAAGTCGACTCGAAATCGCCGACGAACGGCCAGAACTGCCCCGTCACGAGTTCTCGTTCAACGCGCAGCTCCTCCCGGCCCAGGAGCGCGCACTCGATGCCGTCGCCGAATACGAACTGGGGGTGCTGGAGGCCCCACCCGGCACGGGAAAGACTGTCGTCGCCTGCGGATTGATTGCAAGAACTGGTTTACCGACGTTGATCCTGGTCGACCGGACCGCATTGCTCGATCAGTGGCGCGGCCAGGTCGAGGCGCTCCTCGGAGTGAAGCCGGGTCAGCTCGGCGGAGGCCGACAACACCGGACGGGAGTGGTCGACCTCGCGAGTCTGCAGACGCTCGCTCGCCGAGAGGACATCGCAGAGCAACTTGATGGCTATGGATTGGTCATCGCCGACGAGTGCCACCACCTCCCGGCGGCGACGTTGGAGCGGGCCGTTCGTCAACTGTCGGTTCGGCGCTGGCTCGGACTGACGGCTACGCCTTATCGGAGCGACGGTCTCGACCAGATGATCCTCATGCAGTGCGGTCCGGTGCGCCATCGGATGCGCGCCGAGTCGACGGACGAGCCATCAGGCGAAACAATGACGCGCAACGTCCTGGTGCACCGGACGGCATTTCACCACGACGCCGATATCGACACCAGCACTCTCGGCGCGATCCAGAAGATCTACGACGCACTCGTCCATGACGAACAGCGGAACGCCGCGATCGTCGGCGACGTTCAGGATGCGCTTCGCCGTGGCCGTCACTGTCTCATCCTGACCAGCCGGACTGCGCACTTGGAGGTCCTCGCCAGTGCGCTGCGTGACGCTGGGCACACACCGATCTCGCTCCACGGCAAATTGGGTGCCAAGGCGAGGCGCGCCGCTGTCGACTCCCTGAAAGTTGCCGACAATGGGCCGCCGCTTCTCGCCGTCGCAACCGGCTCGTACATCGGCGAAGGTTTCGACTGTCCCGCGCTCGACACTGTCTTCCTCGTATTCCCGACGAAGTTCAAAGGACGGGTCGTCCAGTACGTCGGCCGAGTGCTGCGTCCCTATCTGAGCAAGACCAGCATCGAAGTCCACGAC
>JBOGGB010000268.1:0-2833 GCA_050743605.1 Acidimicrobiales bacterium | reverse complement strand
GCACAGGCTCTACGAGCGCGAACGGGAGGGAACGCTCCTCTTCCCCGCGATCAACGTGAACGACTCGGTCACGAAGTCCAAGTTCGACAACAAGTACGGCTGCCGTCACTCACTGGTCGACGGCATCAACCGAGCGACCGACGTCCTGATCGGCGGGAAGCTCGCCGTGGTCTGCGGCTACGGCGACGTGGGCAAGGGCTGTGCGGAGTCGTTGCGGGGGCAAGGGGCCCGGGTGGTCGTCACCGAGATCGACCCGATCTGCGCCCTCCAGGCGGCGATGGAGGGCTTCGAGGTCGTCCGGCTCGAGGACGTGGTCCGGACGGCCGACATCTTCATCACCGCCACCGGCAACCGCGACGTCATCAACGCCGAGCACATGGGCCGGATGAAGCACCAGGCGATCGTCGGGAACATCGGCCACTTCGACAACGAGATCGACATGGCGGGCCTTGCGGCCACCCCCGGCGTCGCGAGAACCCCGATCAAGCCGCAGGTCGACAAGTGGGTCTTTCCCGATGGCCACGCGATCATCGTGCTGTCCGAGGGCCGCCTGCTGAACCTGGGGAACGCGACGGGTCACCCGAGCTTCGTCATGTCGTGCTCCTTCACGAACCAGGTCCTCGCCCAACTCGAGCTCTATACGAGGGCAGAGCACTACGACGCGCACGTCTATGTCCTTCCCAAGCATCTCGACGAGAAGGTGGCGCGTCTGCACCTCGACTCCCTGGGTGTCCGCCTCAGCGAGCTGAACGTCGGACAGGCGGCGTACCTCGGCGTCCCCGTCGGGGGGCCGTACAAGGCGGATGCCTACCGCTACTGATCGCCTGATCGCCTGACGCCGCCGCAGCGCCGGATCGGGCCGCGCAGCCCGCGGAGCTCAGGGAGCCTTCCCGATCGCGACGAGCGCGCGCTCGGTCCCTTCGTCGTCGACGTCGTGGTGGGTGACGAGCCGGACCACCCCGGGCGCGATCATGTCCGCGAGCACCCCGTGCGCTTCGAGGTGCGCGAGCAAGTCCTGGGCCGCGGGCGGGGAGAAGACCACGATGTTCGTCGCCGTCCGCTCCGGGTCCGCCCCCGCGTCTGGCCAGCGGTCGGCCACCGCCTGCGCGAGGCGCCGGGCATGCAGGTGGTCCTCACCGAGGCGGTCCACCATCGTGCGCAGCGCGATGATCCCTGCCGCGGCGAGGATGCCCGCCTGGCGCATCGCGCCACCGAGGCGCTTGCGCTCCGTCCGCCCGGCCTCGATGACCGCGGCCGGGCCAGCGAGCAGCGATCCGACCGGCGCGCAGAGGCCTTTCGAGAGACAGCTCATGACGGTCGTCGCGCGCGAGGCCATGGCGCCGGCGGGCACGCCCGTCGCCACCTCGGCGTTGAACAGTCGCGCGCCGTCCATGTGCACAGGGACGTCGCCAGCCGCCGCCGCCAGCGCGTCGAGCTGCCCGAGCGTCCAGGGGACGCCACCGGCGGCCATGTGGGTGTTCTCGATGCAGACGAGCGACACCTGCGGCTGATGGAAATCTGCCAAAGAGCGCGCGTACGCCACGTCCGAGGGCTCGACGACGCCGGTGGCGTCGTCGACCAGGTGGAACTGCACCCCGGCGTTGTGCGCGGCCGCCCCCGCCTCGAAGGCGACGACGTGCTCCCGGCGACCGGCGACGACTGCGGTGCCGGGACGGGCGAGCACTCGCACGGCGATCTGGTTCGCCATGGTCCCCGACGGCACGAACACCGCGGCGTCCTTGCCGACCCGGGCCGCGTACATCGTCTCGAGCTCGGCGATGGTGGGATCCTCGCCGAAGCCGTCGTCTCCGACTTCGGCATCTGCCATCGCCCTGCGCATCTCTGCGGTCGGGCGCGTCACGGTGTCGCTACGCAGGTCGACGACTTCGGAGCCGGACTCCCGTGCCATCGCCGGATCGTAGCTTCGCCGGGGTCCTCCCCTGCCGGGGCCCCGGTAATCTGCGCCGGTGCCCGAGGAGCCTCACCCGCCGCGCGCCGACCCGCGCCAGGGCCTCCGCTCCGACATGCGCCGCGAGGTGGACGAGGACCTCGCCGCGGCGGTCCGGAGGGGCGTGGTCGGCCTGCTCGGCATCGAGACCGTGCAGCTCGAGCCCGCACGCGTCGTGCTCCGGCTCGCCGTGGACGAGCGCGTCCACCAGCCCTTCGGGGTGCTCCACGGGGGAGTCTCGGCGCTCCTCGCCGAGACCGCGGCGAGCTTCGGCGCCGCGCTCGCCGCTCCGCCGGGCCACTCCGTGGTGGGCATCGAGCTGAACGCGAGCCACCTGCGCCCCATGCGCGAGGGCGTGCTGACGGCGGTCGCCACGCCGGTCCGTGTGGGCCGCTCGGTGCAGGTCTGGGAGATCACGCTCACCGAGGACCCCGGGCGAGAGATCTGCCGCGCCCGCTGCACCCTGGCCGTGCGGAGCACGACCGACGGAGGAGGTTCGCCCCCGCGACCGCCCGACTGACTGAGCGCGGTCGGTGGTACCGATGGTAGTTCCAACGCGCCGAGGAGATCGTACCATCGGTACGACTAGAGCGAAAGTTGTGCGGAAGCGGGCTGCGATGGCTAGCATTGCGGGGTGCCGCTGGTCAAGACGCCTCTTGCCGAAGGCAGGTTGGGTCTGCTCCTCCCGCCGATGCTCCCGTCACCTCTCTCTGAGACTTCGAGTCGCACCTTGGGTGGGAGCGGTGGTACGACCATAGGTAGTACGGCATGGCTCAGCACAATTGCCTCGGCCGCCGAGGACGCGGGCGCCGCAGGGATCTGGGCCTCGGACCACCTCTTTTGGAAGTGCCCCGCCCCTGAATGCCTGACCACGTTGGCGGTCGC
>JBOGGB010000267.1:0-1637 GCA_050743605.1 Acidimicrobiales bacterium | reverse complement strand
CATTCGGCGACGCGCGCTTCAGAGGCTCGCTTCCCGGACGCCACGTCCACGTCACCGACGTCGTCGGCATCGCCGCGACCGCGGACGCAGGCGGCTACTGGCTCGTCGGGGCGAACGGCGGGGTCTTCGCATTCGGCGACGCGCGCTTCAGAGGCTCGCTTCCCGGACGCCACGTCCACGTCACCGACGTCGTCGGCATCGCCGCCACCGCGGACGCAGGCGGTTACTGGCTCGTCGGGAGGAACGGCGGGGTCTTCGTGTTCGGCGACGCGCCGTCGCGCTGATCGCGCTGATCGCGCGGCTGCGTGAACCTCCTCACAGGTCGTGCCCCATCTGCTCCACGACCTGAGGGGTGATCGCCAGCGCGCCTCCGAGGATCGTGAAGCTGGCGACGCGCGTGCCGCCCAATCCTGCCGAGCCCGCCTGGTGCAGGAACGCGGTGAGCGGGGCACCCACTGTCGTCGGGCTCTCGGTGAGCACGAGCGGCTCGGGACCGCTCGCCGCAGGCCCGTCCCCGGCCACCACCGCGCCGGTCAGCCCGTCGGTGAAGTACGCCCCCTGGGCGACGGTGAGGTCGCCGGTGCCGTGCCACCCGGCGCCGGTGCCGACCGGTGAGGTCTCGAGCCTCGCGAGCTCGACGGCCGTGTCGGTGGCGTCCTGCCCGGCGACCCTGAGAACCGACACGCCCAAGTGCTCGATCGCGGCCACGACCGAGTCGGAGACGGCGAGCGGGCCGCCCATCACGACCACCTGCGCGACGTGCAGCGAGGAGATGGCGCTGGCGGTCGCTCCTGGCAGCGCTGCGGATGTCGTGAGGAGGATCGGGAGCCGCTCGGCGTACGCGAGAGTGCTCGCAGCCTCGGCGTCCGGGAACGCCGCGCCCGTGGCGAGAACGGCCGTGGCGAGCGTGCCTCCCGGAGCGGCGCCCGACGCGGTGCCGGCGGTGTCGTTGAACCGCCCGCGGCCCCGAGCCCCGTTCGTGCCCGCGTACGCTCCGGCGAGGTCGAGACCCCCGACACCACCCGAATCCGCGGCGGCGGCCGCGGCCACCTGCGCCGCAGTCTCGTACATTGTCACGCCCGCAAGGCGCGTCACGGTGATGTCGGACCCCGTCCGCGTCTTTCCTCCGCAGGTGGTGGCGGGCATCGCCTGGAGCTGCTTCACGACCGTTGCGCTGACGGCAGACGGCCCGCCCACGACGGTCACGTGGGTGATCCCCTCTTTCGCGAGCGCAGCGCGCGTCGGCGCCGAGAGGACTGTCGGTGCGGTGAGGAGCGTCCCGGTCGCAAGGCTCCGTGCGAGCGGCGCGCTCACCAGCGCGTCGGGGTACGCCCCGTCGGTCGCGAGCAGGACCGGTCGGGTGGAGGCGCTGCCCGGGCAGCTTCCGGCCGCAAAGTCGAACTGGTGCTCCAGCTCGGCTGCCGCGGTGGCGTCCGGTGTGGCCCCTGCGATCCTCGAGTAGGCCGAGAACGGCGTCACGAGCGGCGCGTCGGCGTTCCCGGTGAGCTGCGGATCGTGGTGGAACTGCGGCCAGGCGCCGGGGCCGTCGACGTCGGCGGCGTTGGATGTGGCGATCTCGTAGTGGTCGACCCAGCTGTTGTTCGGCTGATAGCCGACAACCGTGATGCCGATGGTCC
>JBOGGB010000266.1:0-7045 GCA_050743605.1 Acidimicrobiales bacterium | reverse complement strand
GTGCCGCCCGCGCTCGTAGGGGGCGTCGTCGTCGGGATCGTGGCCGGCCTCATCCCTGGCGCGGTTGTGGCGGCAGCGCTGTTCGTCGCGGTGGCCGTCCTCGTCGCTGATCGGTCCCTCGCGATCGCATTGCGGATGGTGGGCGGCACCCCCGCGCGTCCCGGAGCGCTGTCCTCGCTGGCGAACCAGGTCGGAGGGCTCTGCGCGACGCTGGGGGTCGTCCAACCGGAGCTGCGCGTCGTCGAGGACCCGGTCGCGAACGCCTGCACGCTCGCCGGGCGCTCCGGCAACGCCGTGCTCGTGGTGACGTCCGGGCTCATCGAGCGGTTAGGGCTCATCGAGACGGAGGGCGTGATCGCGCACGAGCTCGTCCACGTGCGACGGCGGGACGCGGCGGTCTCCGCCATGGCGATCTCGACCGCAGGCGTCGTGGCGTGGATGACCGGCCGCGACGCGCTGTTGCACCTCGCGGTCGGTCGCGGACGCGAGTACGGGGCCGATCAGGCGGCCGCGGTCGCTGTGCGCTATCCCCCTGGCCTGCACGACGCGCTCGCGGCTCTGGGTGGGCGCCCGGCCGGGCCCGAGTCCCCCTTCGCCGGGAGGCGCTGGGCTGCGACCCGCTGGATCTGGATCGACCCGATGGTCGGCGCCGTCCAGCGGGCGCCGATCGGGGAGCTCGACGCCACGGCCGTGCGGATGGATGCCCTGTCGGAGCTGTAGCCGGAGCGAGGAAGCTCGGCGGAGCCGGTAGCATGGAGGCATGCAGACGGCGAGCGAGGGGCGAGAGACCGGGACGTTCACCGTGAAGCGCGGCCTCGCGGACATGCTGCGCGGCGGGGTGATCATGGATGTCGTCGACGCCGAGCAGGCGAAGATCGCCGAGGACGCCGGCGCGGTGTCGGTGATGGCGCTCGAACGCGTCCCCGCGGACATTCGTCGTGAGGGCGGCGTCGCCAGGATGAGCGACCCGGCTCTCATCGAAGGGATCCAGGAGGCCGTCACCATCCCGGTGATGGCCAAGGCGCGGATCGGGCACTTCGCCGAGGCGCAGGTCCTCCAGTCCCTCGGCGTCGATTACGTCGACGAGAGCGAGGTGCTCACCCCGGCCGACGAGGCCCACCACATCGACAAGTGGGCCTTCACGGTCCCCTTCGTGTGCGGCGCGACGAACCTCGGCGAGGCCCTGCGGCGGATCTCCGAGGGGGCGGCGATGATCCGCTCCAAGGGCGAGGCCGGTACCGGCAACATCGTCGAGGCGGTCCGCCACCTCCGGTCCGTTCTCGGCGACATCAGGAAGATCACCCAGGCAGACGGCGCGGAGCGCTACGCGTGGGCGAAGGAGCTTCGCGCGCCGATCGGTCTCGTGCAGGAGCTCGCAGAGACCGGGAAGCTCTCGGTGCCGCTCTTCTGCGCCGGCGGCATCGCGACGCCGGCTGACGCGTCGCTCGTGATGCAGCTGGGCGCGGAGGCCGTATTCGTCGGATCGGGCATCTTCAAGAGCGAGCATCCCGCCCGCACGGCACGTGCGATCGTCGAGGCGACGACCCACTACGCGGACGCCGAGCACGTCGCGAAGGTCAGCCGGGGTCTCGGCGAGGCGATGCGCGGCGAGGAGCTCTCCGAGCTCGGCGAGCGCCTGGCCGATCGCGGCTGGTAGCAGTGGGGGAGCCGGCGGCGACCGTCGGAGTCCTCGCGCTCCAAGGTGACGTCCTCGAGCACGAGGCCGCCCTTGCCGACGTGGGCCTGGCCACCCGCCGGGTGCGTCGCCCTGCCGATCTCGACGGCGTGGGGGGCGCCGGCGGCATCGACGGCCTCGTGCTGCCCGGAGGCGAGTCGACGACCCTTTCGATGCTGCTCGAGTCCTCTGGGCTCTTCGAGCCCGTCGCGAACCGGATCGCGGCCGGGCTGCCCACGTTCGGGACCTGTGCGGGGCTGATCCTCCTTGCGAGCCGGGTCGAGGACGGGCGCGACGACCAGCGCACCTTCGGGGCCCTCGACTGCGAGGTCCGACGCAACGGCTACGGCCCGCAGCGGTACTCCTTCGAAGGGATGGTCGAGCCCGTCGCGGACGTACTGGAACCGGGCGCGGGACCGCTTCCTGCCGTCTTCATCCGGGCGCCGCTCGTCACCGACGTGTGGGGCGAGGTCCAGGTGCTGGCCACGGTCACTGCGGACTCGGCGGTCGCGGCGGACTCGACGGTCGTTGCCGACGGGCGGGGCGGTCACCGGACCCCCGTGGTCCTCCGGCAGCGGCACGTGCTGTGCGCGACCTTCCACCCCGAGCTCACCGGGGATCGACGGCTGCAACGGCTCTTCGCGGCGATGGTGAGAGGCGAGCACCGCCGCGCAGACGCCCCAGCACGCGCCACCCCCGGGCGCCCGACGCGGCGACGTGAGGGAGAGCCGATGGTCGTGCGGCGGTAGCATCACCGTGCTCGGGAGCCGGGAGGGGGCGGGCGCGCCGTGAGGCATGCCACGCGCGGCGGCAACGGGTGCGATGGCGCGAGTTCTCGGGGCCGCACGGCACGTACGACGCAGGAAGGACGCACGAGACGATGTCGGGTCATTCGAAGTGGGCAACCACCAAGTACCGCAAGGGCGCCCAGGACTCCGCGCGCTCGAAGCGGTTCGTGAAGCACATCCGCTCGCTCGAGGTGGCGGCGCGTGAAGGAGGTGGCGACGTGACCAACAACGCGTCGCTACGCACGGCGTTCGAGCGGGCGCGTACGGACTCGATGCCAATGGACACGATCGAGCGCGCGATCAAGCGGGGCACCGGCGAGCTCGAGGGGGTGCGCTACGAAGCTGTCTCGTACGAGGGGTATGCCCCTGGCGGCGTGGCCGTTATCGTCGAGACGCTCACCGACAACCGGAACCGCACGGCCGCCGAGCTGCGCAACCTGTTCACGCGCAATGGCGGGTCGCTGGCGGAGCCCGGGTCGGTGAGCTGGCAGTTCGAGCGTAAGGGTGTGGTCGAGCTCGACCGTTCACTGGACGAGGACGCGATCACCGAAGCCGCCGCCGACGCGGGAGCCGAAGACGTCGTCGACATCGGGGAGCGGTGGCAGGTGGTGTCCGCCGCGGCCGACCTCGCCGCCGTGCGCGCGGCCCTGGAGGCCTCCGGGGTCGCACCGATCAGCGCGGAGCTCACGCTGGTGCCGACGACCGCGATCGAGATCAGTGAGCTCCAGGACGCCCAGCGTGTGCTCCGGCTCCTCGAGACGATCGAGGACCACGACGACGTCCAGGCCGTCCACGCGAACTACGACATGCCCGAGGCGGTGCTGGCCGCCTACGCGGGCTGAGGGAAAGCCACCACCGAGGAGCTGCGCTGGGCTAACGTCGAACGCATGTTCGTGATGGGCGTCGACCCGGGGCTCTCCCGCTGTGGGTACGGGCTCGTCGCCGGCCCCGACGGCTCGGGTACGGGCGGGCTTCGTGCGGTGACCGCCGGGGTCCTCGAGACCGATCGGGAGCAGCCACTGCCGGAGCGGCTGCGAATCCTTCGTGACGAGCTGCGCCGCCTGTTGGCCGAGCACCGTCCCGACGCGGTGGCGGTGGAACGGGTCTTCTTCCAGACGAACGCGCGCACGGCCATGTCCGTCGGGCAGGCGAGCGGCCTGGCGCTCGCGGAGGCCGCCGCTGCGGGGTGCGAGGTCGCGGAGTACACCTCCAACGAGGTGAAGCAGGCGTTGGCGGGGTGGGGTTCCGCCGACAAGCAGCAGGTGCGGCGGATGGTCGGCGCGGTGCTCGGGCTCCCCTCCGTCCCCGGGCCTCCCGACGTCGCCGACGCGCTCGCGCTAGCGGTCTGCCACCTCTTCGCTTCCCCGTTACGGCGCGCCGTCGTCGCGGCGAGCCAGTGATCGGCTCCTTGCGCGGCACGCTCGCGCGCCGGGGCGCCGACGGTGAGGTGATCGTCGAGGTCGGCGGAGTCGGCTACCGCGTCTCGGTCCCGAGCAGAACGTCCGCGGAGCTCGGCGCGGTCGGCGGCGAGGTGCTCCTCTACGTCCACACCCACGTCCGGGAAGATGCGATCGTTCTCTACGGCTTCGCCCACGACGACGAACGCCGCTGCTTCGAGGCTTTGCTCGCAGCCCACGGGGTCGGCCCGGCGCTCGCGTTGTCGGTGCTCTCGGCGCTCTCGCCCACCGCACTTTCGATCGCAGTCGCCGAGGACGACGCAGACACGTGGTGCATGGTCCCGGGCATCGGCCGGAGAACCGCAGCGCGCCTCCTCCTCGACCTGAAGAGCCGGCTCGACCTGCCCGGCCCGAGCGACGGAGGGACGCCGGTCGGGCCCGCCCGTGCGGAGGCGCGCGCGGCACTCGCGGAGCTCGGCTACGCGCCCGAGGAGATCCGTGGGGCCCTCGAGGGGCGGCGCGAGGATGTCGGAGTGGAGGAGCTCCTCAGGCTGGCGCTGCGGGACCTCGCTTCGAGATGACGCGCCGGCAGACCCTGCCGCCTCCTGAGGAGCCCGCAGCCGCCGGGGCGGGTGGTCTGCGGGCGGTCGACCCCTCCGAGACGCCCGACGACGACGTCGAGTACGACGCGAACCTCAGACCGCGCCGCCTGGACGAGTTCGTCGGCCAAGCCGACCTGGTGGAGCACCTCGGCATCGTGTTCCAGGCGGCGCGCGGCCGCCGCCAGCCCGTCGACCACATCCTGTTCGCCGGGCCGCCCGGCCTCGGCAAGACGTCACTCGCGGGGATCGTCGCCGCAGAGATGGGCGTCGGCCTCCGGGTGACCTCGGGACCGGTGCTCGCGCGCGCCGGCGACCTCGCTGCGCTGCTCACGGACCTCCAAGAAGGAGACGTCCTCTTCATCGACGAGATCCATCGGCTCAACCGCTCGATCGAAGAGGTCCTCTACCCCGCGATGGAGGACGCCAAGATCGACATCCTGATCGGCAAGGGGCCTACCGCGCGGTCCATCCGGCTCGACCTGCCGCGCTTCACGCTCGTCGGCGCGACCACGAGGACCGGGTTGGTCGCCGGCCCACTCCGGGACCGCTTCGGGTTCGTGGGGCGGCTGGACCTCTACGAGCCGGACGACCTCTGCGCGATCGTGCTTCGCTCGGCACGCATCCTCGGCCTGACGGTTGACGGCGAGGGTGCCCGGTGCATCGCCGCGAGGGCGCGCGGTACGCCGCGCGTCGCGAACCGGCTGCTCCGAAGGGTGCGCGACTTCGCCGAGGTGCGCGGCGACGGCACGGTCTCCGCGCGCACGGCAGTGCAAGGACTCGAGCTGTTCGGCATCGACCAGCTCGGTCTCGACAAGGTGGACCGTGCGATCCTCCAGGCGCTGTGCGAGCGGTTCGGCGGTCGGCCCGTCGGGCTCACCACGCTCGCCCAGTGCGTGGGCGAGGAGCCCGACACCATCGAAGACGCGTACGAGCCCTACCTCCTGCAGCAGGGACTCGTCCAACGCACTCCGCGCGGTCGGGCACCCACGGCGCGCGCCTGGAAGCACCTCGGGGCCGCGCCGCCTGAGGCCGCGCTCTTCTGACGCGGGGAGGGCGATCCGGGCGCCGGACTCTCCGGCCGGAAGCCTCCGCACGCCGGCGCCCCCCGGGTCTTGCCGGGGCCTCCTCCCGCCCTGGCCTCCTCCCGGCAGGATGCCCCGCGCGTTGCACTGGTCGGAGGCACGAGATCTCCGCGGCGAGGCGCGTCGCCCCGGCAGGCGGCAGGCTGTATCGTGGCTCCTCCGTGCAGGTGAACCAGCTCCAACACGTCTGCCCGAGGGGGTGGTCTGAATGACCGGTGCGCTCTCCGCACTGCTCGCCGCGTCGTCGGGCAAGACGCCCTCGAGCAGTAGCGGCAGCACGACCTTCATCATCTTCCTGGTGCTGATCGCGCTCGTCGGCTACTTCCTGCTCGTCCGGCCCCAGAAGCAGAAGCAGCGGCGCCAGCGCGAGCAGCAGCAGGCGGTCGGGGTGGGTGACGAGGTCGTCACGGTCGGAGGCATCGTCGGCAGGGTGATCGCCCTCGACGCCGATCGCGTGACGATCCTGTCGGGCGGCGACACCGTCGGCTTCGCAGCCGTCGGCAACGAGCCCGTGCGGCTCGTGCTCGTGCGGAGCGCGGTCTCGCGCAAGATCGAGCCGCCCATGCCCGACGCCGCGCCCGACACACCTGATGACGAGAGCGCCGGTGCGGAGGCGGACGAGGGTGCCGACGCCTTCGACGGTCTCTTCGACGGCCACCTAGACGGGCACGACGGCTACGACGGCGCGCTCGACGGCACGACCACCGAGGGCGCGGACAGCGAAAGCGAGGGCACGAGCTCGTGAGCCCCCCGTCGTCGCGCGCCCAGGCACGACGGCATCGGTCATTGGTGATCAGCCTGGCGATCGTCATCGTGATCGCCATCGGCTCGCTTGCAGGGACCGTCGCCGCCCACTGGTCGCCGCGCCTCGGGCTCGACCTCGACGGCGGGTTGTCCGTCGTCTACAAGCCGGCGCGCAAGGTGTCGCAGGCCGATCTCGACCAGACCGTCACCATCCTCACGAACCGGGTGAACGGGCTCGGCGTGTCGGGGGCGACAGTCGGGACGCAGGGCGGCGACATCATCGTGCAGGTGCCCGGCGTGAAGGACGGCCACCAGATCCTGAAGACGATCGGAGAGACCGCCCAGCTCTACTTCCGACCCGCGCTGTGCGGCGCGCCGGCGTTCGTCGGCAAGTCCTCGAAGTCCGCGAAGCCCGACACCGCGCCCCTGCCCGCGTGCGCGAGCTCGAGCCAGCTGACCGAGGCGAACCTGGGAGTGGTCCCGGCGGCGGGGACAACATTCCACGAGAACACCGTTGCTGCGGACAGCGCGCTCACCGCCTACCCCAGCACGAAACCGACAAAGGACACAAGGCACAAGACCGTGCTCCTGCCGGCGATCAACACAGCCGGGCAGTACTCGCGCTACCTGCTCGGCCCCGCCGCCCTCACTGGCCACGCAGTTGCCCGCGCGGTCGCCCAGCAGACACAGCTCGGGCGCTGGGTCGTGAACTACACGCTCACGTCGAAGGGCTCTCCTGGGTGGGACAGCGTCGCGG
>JBOGGB010000265.1:0-5233 GCA_050743605.1 Acidimicrobiales bacterium | reverse complement strand
CCCCCAGGTAGTACGCGTTGATGGCGGTCGCCGAGAACACGGCCGTGAGCACGACGAGCCAGGCGCCGAAGAGGACCACCCCGGCGCGCAGCACGTCGGTGCGCGGCCTCCGCCGCAGTGCGAAGAGCTCTACGGGCACGAGCAGCAGCGCGGCCGGGAGCAGCCAGCCCGTGTCGTGGCCGTACGCACCGGTGAGCAACCGGTCCCATGACGCCTCTGGCGCAGGCCGCTCGAGGTACGGGATGCGCAAGGTCCTGCCCAGCTCCTGGTTCGGCGACGGCGCCCCGACCCGCCCGAAGCCGTTGTAGTCGAACACCTGGGCGTACACCGAGTTGTCGGTCGAGCCGTCCACGTAGGGGCGCTCCGACGCCGGCGTCAGCGTGACGAACGTCATCCAGCTGAGCGACACCACCGTCACGATCCCCACCATCGCGAGGAGCTGGCCGACGCGTCGGCGCAAGGGGACCGGCGAGGCGACGAGGTACGCAAGCACGAGCGCAGGAAGGAGCACCCACGCTTCGAGCATCTTGGCCTGGAAGGCCAGGCCGACCCAGACGCCCGCCACGGCCAGATGGCGGGAGCGCCCGCTCTTGGCCGCCACCACGACCGAGTCCGCCGCGAGCACCATGAGCAGCACGAGCAGCGTGTCGGAGATGTTGCCCCGGTCGAGGCTCACCGTCGCCGGCGCCAGGCCCACGAGCCCCGCGGCGGCCAGCGCCGCGCCCGGTCCCGCAAGCCGGCGCACCAGACGGTAGACGAGCAGCACGGTGAGGACGCCTTCGACGACTTGCGGCAGTGCGATCGCCCACGTGTGCACGCCGAAGACACGGACCGAGAGCGCCTGGAGCCACAGCGCCCCCGGCAGCTTGTCCACGGAGACCGTTCCCGCGGGGTCGAGCGCGGCGAAGAGGAAGTCGTGCCAGCTCGTGGACATCGAGCGCACCGCGGCGGCGTAGAAGATCTCGATGGTCGAGCCCATGTGCAGGCCATAGGCCACGCCCGACAGCGCGGCAATCAAGACCAGCGCCGGGCGAGCCCAGGCAGGTTCCCCGACGCACCGCCGCACGAGCGCGCGCGCCTGTCGCGCACCCGGAAGCTCGGAACCCTCGACTGCCTCCGCGCGCACGGGCGCCTCCGCGCGCACGGGCGCCTCCGCCGCGCCCGTCGGGTGGGCGGTCACCTCCCTCGGTCGCTCTCGGACCTCTCCCGGATCGTGCTCAGCGCGGCAAGACCCGCTCGCAGTCCGGCGAGCTCCCTCGTGGACAGCATCGCGGTCAGCTGCCGGTCGACCTTCTTGACGGCGGCACGCACAACGTCGGCCGCGGCACGGCCCCGCTCGGTCAGCTCGAGGTCCATCCGCCGGCGATCTTCGCCGTTGACCTCCCGGCTGAGGTACCCGCGGAGAACGAGCATGTCGACGAGCTGGCTCGCCGCTTGTCGGGTGACACCCAGCCCCTTGATCATCTCGACCGCCGAACCGCCGTGGTGGGCCATCCCGCCCAGCACGAAGGGCCCGTTGCGCGGGAGGTCGTCGAACCCGTCCGCCGCGAGCCTCGCGGCGATCACGTTCCCGTAGGCGCCCCGGGCGGCTCGCAGCAGGACCGGGATGTCGCTCGGATCCGGGCCTGCGGACCTGGCGGCCATCGTGAGGATCCTACGGCCGGCGTCACAGATAGTCAAGCCTCTTGTCAGTCAAGTAGCTTTCCTACATCGGCACCGCGGATCGCTGCGGCGGGCGACCGCACGCACCGAGCGTCGCTGTCGTCACCGGCGCGCGACCCGGCATCGGCGCGGGACCCGGCATCGGGAGTGCGATCGCTCGCCGGCTCCTCGAAGCCCGACGGCAGGGCTCACCACGGGTAGCGACCGTCGCGCTCGAAGGCGGAGATCCTCCAGGAGTACAGCACCGCCGCCAGCGCG
Organism: Acidimicrobiales bacterium; assembly: GCA_050743605.1. Lineage (GTDB taxonomy): Bacteria > Actinomycetota > Acidimicrobiia > Acidimicrobiales > RAAP-2 > JAJYVT01. The sequence continues at coordinate 3,313 of JBOGGB010000265.1, read as the reverse complement.
GTCGCGAGGTTCAAGCTCGAGACGCCCGGCCTCATCGGGACGCCGACCGATCGATGCGCCACTTCACGGATCCATGCGGGCAGTCCATGTCGTTCGCCTCCCACGACGAGGATCGAGCCCGGTGCGAGGCTGCCCGTGTCCAGCGGCCCGCCGCCGACGTCGACCGCCACGATCGGCCGGCCACAGGACGTCGGCAACTCCATCTCTGCGACCGGCAGGGCGAACTGCAGGCCAGTCGCGCTGCGGATCGCGACCGGTGACCACGGATCCTGCCCTGAGATCGTCACCGCTCCCACGTCGGCGGCTGCAGCCACCCGAACGACGGCCCCGAGGTTCCCGGGATTGCGCGGACGATGGAGGTGGACCATCGGCCTGGACCGGTCGCTGAGCACCGCCGCGACGTCGTCGTCAGGTCGTGCACAGACCGACAGAAGGGGGCTGGACAGACTCCGCTGAGAGAGACGCGTGAAGCGCTCCCGGCTGACGACCTGCAGCACGCCTTCGAAGCCAGGAACGGACTCTGGAGCGATGCGCTCGGCCAGCTCGAGCAGCTTCTCTCGGTCGTAGGTGACGGCCACCTCCAGCTGAGCGCCGAAGTGCAGGGCGTGACGGGCTGGATGAAACCCCTCCAGCACCGCGAGCCGGGGGTTCCGGTACGCGGCGTAGAAGCGGCGGGTGAGGTCGGCGTCCTGAGAGCTCATGCGGCGGCGCCTCGCCGGGGACCGGGCCCGGGGCCGCCGTCAGGCAGAGCTCCGTTACCGAGACCCGCGTCGAGCGTGCGACCCGTGAGGCCCGCCTCGAGAGATGCAGCGATCGGCGGCACGTCCGCCATTCTGACAACCGGGTGATCCTTCAGCCCGGCGACGTCCGGACGGCCGAGCACGTGCAGCCGGCGCTCACAGCCCGCACACGAAGCGGGTGCCCCAAGGCTGCCAGCCGAGCTCGTTGTGCAGGAAGAGCGCCGCCCGGCTCTGAACCCACGGCGACGCCTGGTACGGCCATCCCGAGTATCCGAGCGACAGCCAGGTCATCTCCAGGAAGCCGTAGGCCCCGCCGGGAACTGTCGGCGAGTTGTACTGGTCGCCAGACTCATACTGCCGAATGCATGCCCAGTCGGGAGTTGTCGTGCTGGTCGAGTCCGTGACCGGCGGCGGCGGTGCAGGGGGCGGAGTCGGATCGGTGGGGGCCCATGAAGGGTCCGCCCATGAGAGGGTGGGCGCCGCCGCGTCGCCCTCGAACCTCGCCTCCACGTGCGGGGCGTCCCATGCACTGAGCCAACGCGTCGCCATCGGCGTGAGCGAAAGCCGCCGGGGAAGGGTGATGCTCACGACATGCCTGTCGTGGGTGACGTCGAATCGATGGTTGGCCATCGCCGTCGTCGGACTGAGGACGGCACCGGCAAGCAGGCCCAGGCAGACGAGGCCTGAGCCTGCCGCACGCCGTAACAGTCGAGCTCGTTTCTTCGTGATCGGACGAACAAGCGCGAACAAGTCGCGGGCTGCGTCCAGTGCGATGCGGGTCCGCATTGCACCTCCCGTCGTCGGGCGCGGTCAGCGCCTCCCTCCGCTTGGTGTGCGTGGCACCGGCCATCGCATGCAGTCCCCCGGACGGGTTGCGGAAGGCAATTCCGCGTCCTGGCATCTGGCCATAGGGTGTGCGGCCGGTTTGTGTCCCTGCCAGCCGTCAGTTCCTTGGTCGTCCTCCGTCGTTCCGTGACCATCGCCGCATGGCGGCACCGTCATCCAGGGCTCGCAGGCCATTTCAAAAAATCGCGCAGCCAATCTAGCGGCCCGAGCTGGAAGCACGCCAATCGGCCTCTCGAGCGGAGATCAGGGCGAGACGGGGGGCCATCGTCGAGTATCGATCGAGCCGACGGCGACCAGGCCGACTTGCTAGCGTACGGCCGCAGAGGGTCGGGAGGAATGCCGTGGTCGCGCGCGCCGGCAAGCTCCAGTGGACGGTCAACCGCAGGACGCGGGTCGCGCTGCTCCTTTCCGGGCTCCGGTGGCGAGCTCGGAGCTCGCTCGCGATGCTTGCCGTGGCGATCTTTGCCACCGGTGTCGCCGCGTTTGGTCCGATCTACCTCCATAGCGCGGACCAGGTCGTGTTGACCGGCACGTTGGCGCCGGCGGCTCCCGCGACAACCGGACTCGAGTTCTACCCCACGACCGGTCACCGAACCCTGCAGTGGCTCGAGCGATTCGTCCGCGGCGCCCCAGAGCCTCCTGTCGGGACGCGTTGGTGGGGGGCGCCGATCTTCACCGAGACCGCCGGATTCCTGTCGGTCCCTGCGAACTTCGCCGCGCACGGGCACGCGTCGGTGACTGCCATGGTGCGTTCCCGCGCCCTTGAGGGACGTAAAGATTCAGCCGCCGGCGCACCGGTTCGCCTCACCAGGTTCTCGCGGACGCCCTACCGAGGCACGCTCCCCTTCTCGGGCAATCTCATCGCCCGAACCGGAGAGTGCGCTCACGTGCACATCGTGATGGGCACCTGCGCCCACGGGCGCGGCGTGATCGTGAGCACGCGGGACGCAGGTGCTCTTGGCGTCTCCGTCGGGGGAAGCCTCCGGATCGTCTATGGCAAGGGAGGTCCGATCGTCTCGCTGCCGATCGTCGGCATCTACGAACCCGGGAACCCTTCGGCTCACTACTGGTGGTCGTACAACTACTTCGTCTACGGGTCTCCATCACAGTACACAGGCGTTACAAACCTCGATGGAGTGTTCGTCACCTTCGGGGGGATGGCGGACTGGGTCCCGAAGGCCCGGGTCTACGTGCTCGGGCAAGTTCCGTACCGCTACGGCTCTCTCACGGTCGACTCCGTCGGTGGCTTCGAGCATCGCCTCACGACGTATGAAGCAAGCGCCTACCAACGTACGGGGGTCCGCGTGAGCACGAGTCTCCTCGACCTCCTCGATGACGCGGGGGTCACGGAGCACGCAGCCGGGACCGTGGTCGATGTCGTCGATCTCGAGCTCGCGCTCTTGGGGATCTTCGTCTTGTACTTCGTCGCGAGCAGGACGGCTGCCGAGCGAGAACCGGATGTTCGACTCGCGGAGCTTCGAGGGTTCCGTACGCGGAGCACGATCGCCGTCGCGCTGGCCGAACCCGTCGCGATAGTCGCGGCTGCCGTTCCGCTGGGCCTGCTGATCGCGTGGGTAGCCGCCAGGGCTGCGACCCCCGCGGTGTTCGGCCCCGGCGTCGGCGTCTCGGTGACTCTGCTCGCCGTGATCGCCGCGATCGTCGCAGGCCTCGTCGGGGTCGCTGCGGCGGCGCTCGGGGCTCGCCGGTCGCTCGCCGGCGGCCTGAGC
>JBOGGB010000264.1:0-2828 GCA_050743605.1 Acidimicrobiales bacterium | reverse complement strand
CGCTGGTCGCCAAGGTGGCAGAAGAGGGGATGGCCGCCGACGCGGTGCAGCTGATCGCGGGCGGCAAGGTGCAGATGGTGGTGAACACGCCCCGGGGCCGCGGCTCACACGCCGACGGCACCCACATCCGCGCGGCCGCGCTCGCGCACCACGTACCGTGCATCACGACGCTCTCGGCAGCCAAGGCGGCGGTCGCGGGCATTTCGGACCGCGCGGCGCACCCCTTCGTCGTCCGCAGCCTCCAGGAGCTCCACGGTGCGCCAGAGGGTCGCTGACCGGCAGGTGCTGTCGACCGAGGTCGGCGGGCTGCGGCTCCGCTCGGCGGTGATGACCGCGTCGGGGACGTCTGGCCACGGCGCGGAGCTCGCCGCCTACGGCCCGCTCGCCGAGCTCGGGGCCGTCGTCGTCAAGTCGCTCTCGGCGGACCCCTGGCCAGGGAACGACGGCATGCGGGTGCACGGCGCCGCGGGCGGGTCCATGCTGAACCGGGTCGGCCTGCAGGGGCCAGGAGTCGCCGCGTGGCGTGCGCGGGACCTGCCCGAGCTCCTCTCCCACGGCGCGACGGTGGTCGCGAGCATCTGGGGGCGGACGGCGGCGGAGTTCGCCACGGCGGCGGAAGCCCTGCTGGACGGCGACGGCGACGGCGACGGAGGCGGAGGCGCTGAAGCTGTGGTCCCTGGCGTGGCTGCGGTCGAGGTGAACGTGAGCTGCCCGAACCTGTCCGGCCACATGTTCGCCCACTCCGAGCAGGGGACGGCCGAGGCGGTCGGCGCGGCGGTCGGCGTGCTCGGCCGCGCCGACGTCCCGGTGTGGGTGAAGCTCAGCCCCTCGGTTCCCGATATCTGTGCGATCGCGGCCGCGGCGCTCGGATCGGGCGCGTCCGGCCTCACCCTCGTGAACACGATGCCCGCGATGTGGGTCGACGTCGCCGGCGACCGCGCCCCGTTCGCGGGCGGGCTGTCGGGCACCGCGCTCCACCCCGTCGCGGTCCGCTGCGTGCACGACTGCCGCCGGGCGTTCCCCGACGCGCCGATCGTGGGCGTGGGTGGCGTCGCGTCGGGTACGGACGCCGCGGAGCTGCTCATGGCAGGTGCCGACGCGCTCCAGGTCGGCACGGCGACGTTCGCGGACCCCCGTGCACCCTGGCGCGTGCAGGAGGAGCTCGCGCGCTGGTGCGTGCGGCGTGGGACGAGCGTAGAGGAGCTGCGCGGTGGCGCACTCCACTGAGCACCCGGCCGAGCACCTGGCCGACGACCCGGCTGCGCACCCGGCCGACGACTCGGCCGACGAACCGGCCGCGGCGCCCCTGACCTTCGGCGAGCGCGTGCGGGCCGCGGTCGGCGCCCTCGGTCCGCTGTGCGTGGGCATCGACCCGTCGCCGTCGCTTCTCGGCCTCTTCGGGCTCCCCGACGACGCGAGCGGGCTCTTCTCCTTCGGCGCGGCCTGCATCGACGCGCTGGACGGCGTCGCCGCAGTGGTGAAGCCGCAGGTCGCCTTCTTCGAGCGCCACGGCGCAGCGGGGTTCTCCGCATTCGAGCGGGTCGTCGCCACCGCGCGTGAGGCGGGGTTGCTCGTCCTCGCCGACGCCAAGCGCGGTGACGTCGGCAGCACCACCGAGGCGTACGCGGACGCGTGGTTCCACGGGCCGCTCGCGGCGGACGCGGTCACGGCGACGCCCTACGTCGGCGTCGGCGCGCTCTTGCCGATGGTCGTCGCGGCGCGCGCGACTGGACGGGGGCTCGTCGTCCTCACTGCGAGCTCGAATCCCGAGGGCCGCGAGCTCCAGGAAGCAGAGGTCCACGGCGGGAGCACCGTCGAGCAGTCGATCGTGGCCGCCGCCGGCCGCTGGAACGCCGAGGAGGTGGGACGATCGGGTGGGCTCGGCTCGGTTGGAGTGGTCGTCGGGGCGACCGGCGGGAGCCCGCCCGCGCATCTGGAGGACCTGGCCGGGGTGGTGCTGGCTCCCGGGCTGGGCGCGCAGGGGGCCACGGTCGCCGACGTGGCGCGCCGGTTCTCGCACTGCACGCCCGGGGCCGTCCTACCCTCGGCGTCACGGGCATTGCTCTCGGCGGGGCCCGACGGGCTGCGTGCCGCCGCGTCGCGCCTGCGAGACGAGCTGGCGGCCGCCCTGCCCTGAGGTGCTGGCGGCCGCCCCGCCCTGGGCGAGGCTGGCGCCCTGCCCTCCGCGGCGAGGCTACAGTCGGGCACATGCCGCAACCTCCCGCACTCACCGCCGAGCAGCGTCAAGCCGCGCTCGAGAAGGCCGCCAAGGTGCGACGGGAGCGGGCGGAGGTGAAGGAGAGATTGAAGATGGGCTCCCTCACCCTCGCCGCGCTCCTGAGCCAGGCGGAGTCCGACGAGACCGTCGGGAAGATGAAGGTGGTCTCCGTGCTCGAATCCCTGCCGGGTCTCGGGAAAGTGAAGGCGCGCCGGCTCATGGCCGCCGTCGGCATCGCCGAGAGCCGCCGCCTGCAGGGCCTCGGAGCCAAGCAGCGGGCCGACCTCCTCGAGCAAACCGCCTCGCGCTGACGACGTTCGTCCTCGTCGGCCCCGGCGGTGCCGGCAAGGGCACCGTCGCTGCGGCGCTCACCGCGCGGGTGTCCGATCTGTGGCTCAGCAGGTCGTGGACGACGAGACCCAGGCGCACGGGCGAGGCTGACGACGCCTACGTCTGGGTCACGCCGCAGGAATTCCGTCGCCAGATCGAAGGCGGCGGGTTCCTGGAGTGGGCCGAGTACCTCGGCAACCTCTACGGGACGCCGGTGCCCGACCCGCCTGCGGGGATCGACGTGCTCTTGGAGATCGACCTCCAGGGGGCCGAGCAGGTC
>JBOGGB010000263.1:0-2494 GCA_050743605.1 Acidimicrobiales bacterium | reverse complement strand
CCACCGCTCGCCGTACCGCCTGTGGCGGCGTTCATCTCCGTCAGCGCCCAGACCTCTTCGACAGTGAACCCCGGCGCCACCTGCTCGATGCCGAGCACCCCGTCGCGTCGCCGGAAGACACCCAGGTCGGTGACCACGATGTCGACGCAAGCCTTTCCAGTGAGAGGGTAGGTGCACCGCTCCACCAGCTTGGCCCGGTCCCGGCTGTCGCGGTGTTCCATCAGCACCATCACCGTCTTGCCCGAGGCCACCAGGTCCATCGCCCCCCCGATCCCGCCGCCGACCATGTCCGGCGTGGCCCAGTTCGCCAGGCTCCCCTCAGCATCCACCTGGTACGCGCCGAGCACCACGACCTGGACGCGACCGGAACGGACCATCTCGAAGGCGGTGACGCTGTCGAAGTACGAGATCCCCGGTTGCGGCAAGACCGGGACCCCGCTGGCGTTGAACACGTCGGGGTAGGTCGTTTCGTCGTCGAGGGTTTCGCCGTAGCCGAGGATACCGTTCTCGCCGTGCAGGATGATGTCTCGGTCCTTGACGAACGAGGAGAGGTAGCTCGGGATGCCGATCCCGAGGTTGACGTAACCCGGCTCGGGGAGGAGATTCGCCGCTTGCTCGGCGATCTGGGTGCGCGTCCACGCGGGCTTGCCGTTGTACTCGCGGGGTACGTCGGCGGGGCGGCGGCGCGGCAAGTACTTCGGCCGAGTATTTTCCACCGTCTTACCCACCACGCGGGACACGAAGATCCCCGGCAGATTGATCCGCTCTGGTGGGATCTCCCCTGCTTCGACGATCTCGTCGACCTCGACAATCGCGATTCGGGCTGCTTTGGCGAAGCTCGGGCCGAAGTGGCGGTTGGAGGCCCGGAACTCGACGTTGCCCAGGCGGTCGGCCCGGTGGGCCGAGATGAACGCGTAATCCACATGGAGGGCCGTCTCTAGCAGGTACGGCTTCCCGCCGAAGTACCGCAGGTCTTTACCCTCGGCGATCGGGGTGTCGATCCCGGTCGGGGTGAAGATGGCGCCCAGGCCGGCACCGGCGGCACGGAGGCGCTCGACCAGGGTCCCCTGGGGCACCAGCTCGAAGGTCATCCTTCCGCTCTCGAGGAGTTCCTCGGCGACCCCTCGCCGCCCGTTCCGGGAGGTGAAGGACATGATCAGGTGTCGGACCCGGCCCCCTTCGACCAGCGGGCCGGCTCCCGGCGGGATCGTGTTGCCGACAAGGCACAGCTCCCGGCTCCCGCGCTCGCACAGCGCGCCCAGCAGGCTGACCGGTGAACCGGCGCTCTGGCCGAACCCCGACACCAGGATCGATGCGCCGTCCACCAAGTCGGCGATCGCTGCAGCAGGAGATTCGCACACTTTGTCCATGGCCCCTCTTAGATCTCAGCTGTGGCCGAGCTCGAGGAGGGGGGCAGTGTGTTCCTTTAGGATGAAGGGGCGCACGTCATGGCGGATGTCGATCTTCTCGAGGTTCGTCAGCCATTGGTCTGGGGTGATTGCCGGGAAGTCGTAGCCGAACAGCACGTCGTTCTTGAGCAGGGTGTTGGCGTACTGGATGAGGTTGGAAGGGAAGTACTTGGGCGGCCATCCGAATAGGTCAACGTGCACCAGGGGGTTGCGCAGAGCCATCGGGGTAGTTTATCTCAGCCTCTTCACGCCGCCATTGAGCGGTGGCTCGATTCCTTCTCCGCCTCGATGGGCAGGGTACGGCGGGGCGAGGCGAGCCGCGTCAGCTACACCGAGGAGGAGCGGCGCGGGGCGTGGGGCGGCGATGACTAACCCCGGAACCATGCATCCGCTCGTCACGGTGACAGTCGCGGCGTAGCGTCCAACGTCGGGGTCCACATGATGACCTCCGTGTCGGCTACCGCTTGGCTCTGCGAGCCTTCGTAGGCTTGCCGCCGGTCGCGAATAGGTCTTCCATGGGTGCAACGGCAGCCACGTAGCTCGTGGTCGTCGCGTGACGGTAGTGCCGGTCAAGCATTCTGCTGTCTACGTGGCCGAGTAGGTCCGTCACCTGATCGATCGGGACTCCCGCCGCCGAGAGAAGGGAGGCCGCGCTGTGCCGAAGTTCGACAGGACTCCAGCGGCCGATCCCTGCCGCCTCCGTCATCCGAGCAAAGGCTCGCCGGGCATTGCTGGGGTCGATGGGGGTGCCGCTCGCGGTGGCGAAGACGAAGTCGTCGCCCTTGATCGCCCGTACCTTCTGTTGGTCCCGGTGCCCTAGCAGAGCGTCCAGAACGGGCGTGGGCATCGTGATCACGCGCCTGCTCTTCGCCGTCTTTGGCTCGGCGCGGGTCAACTGGGAGCCAGGGCCGCGGACGAGTGCACGATCGACACCTATGGTGCCCGCCTCGAAGTCCACGTCATCCCTGAACCGGCCTGGGTTTGACGGAGGCTCTTCCGCTTCGATCGCTCACGCCACGAAGGCGCGGGCGACGGCAGCGTAGTAGTTATCCTCGACCTCCGCCGGGGTGCGGTCTGTGAGCTCG
>JBOGGB010000262.1:0-3483 GCA_050743605.1 Acidimicrobiales bacterium | reverse complement strand
CTGATCGCCGAGCACGGGCTGAACGTGGAAGGGGAGCTGCTCGGCACCCTGGGCGACATCGGCTACCTGGTCTCGGATATCTCTGCAGCGCCTCCGGAGGAGCTGGTCAAGGCGATCCAGTCCCTCGAGGCTACCGTGCGCCTTCGCGTGGTCGGGTAAGACGAGGGCCGTATCTGCCCTGCGAGCGCAGGTCAGATGCCCGGTGGGGCGCCCGCAGAGCCGACCGACGTTTCGGCGCGCCCCCCATGCGTGATCCACGCCGCGTACATCCCCGCGTAGATTCCACCCGCGGCGACGAGCGCGTGATGGGTTCCGATCTCCGCGATCTGCCCGTTGTCGACCACCACGATGCGGTCGGCCTTCATAGCGGTGGCCAGGCGGTGCGCGATGAGCACGGCCGTGCGCCCCTCGATCAGCACGTCGAGGGCGGCCTCGACGTGCGCCTCTGACCTGAGGTCGAGGTTCGACGTGGCCTCGTCGAGCACCAGGACACGCGGGCGGGCGATGAAGGCCCGGGCCAGCGCCACGAGCTGGCGCTCACCGGACGACAGGGTCTGGCCGCGCTCGTGAACGACGGTGTCCGCGCCCTCGGGCAGCCTGTCAACGACGTCGTCGAGTCCCACGGCTCGGATCGCCTCGGACACCTCGGTGTCAGTTGCATCGGGTCGGGCGAAGGTCAGGTTCTCGCGGACGGATCCCGCGAAGAGGAACGGCTCCTGAGGAACGACGCCGAGCTGGCTCCGCAGGGACCGCAACGTCACGTCGCGCAGATCGTGGCCGTCGATGGTGACGCGTCCGGCGGTCGGGTCGTAGAAGCGGGTGACGAGCTTCGCCATGGTCGACTTCCCCGCACCAGTGGCCCCGACGAACGCTACCGTCTCGCCTGCCTCGATGACGAGATCGATGTCGTGCAGCACAGGGATGCGAGCGTCGTACCCGAATGACACCCCTTCGAAGGCGATCCGCCCCTGGAGGGGTGGGAGGTCATAGGAACCAGGCGCCTCGTCCACCGTTGGAGGCGTCTCGAGCAGAGTCCGCAGCTTCAGCACGGAGGCGTGTCCCTGCTGGTACGTGTTGTACTCCTGCACCACGAGCTGAATCGGCTGGATGAAGCGCCCGAGATAGAGGAAGAACGCCACCAGCGCACCGATGCTGAGGGAGTGATGGACGACCATGTCGCCCCCGATCGCCAGCAGCGCGCACTCGCCCACGAAGCCGAGCGCGAGGGTTCCTGGCCCGTAGTAGGAGGCCAGTACCCCGGTCCGCCGGTTGGCGTCTCGGTAGGCGCCGAGCACATCGACGTGGTGAGCGATGTTGCGGCGCTGGCGGTTGTGGGAGACCACGGTGCGGATGCCCTGCAGGCTCTCGGAGAGGTCCGCGAGCACCGCCGCGATCCCGTCGCGCACCCTCCCGTAGGCGCGCTCGGATGCTGAGCGGAACCATAACGACCCTGCGGTGAGCAGTGGCACGATGATGAGGACGGTGATCACGGCCAGCCGCACGTTGAGCACGAAGAGCGCAACGGTAATTACGATCATCGCGAGCCCCTGTACGGCGAGCTGCACCAGGCCGTTCTGTAGGAGCTGCTGGAGGTTCTCCACGTCGGCGGTCATTCGGCTCATGAGCACTCCCGCCTTCTCGTCGGTGAAGAAGGACATCGACAGTCTCTGGAGGTGCGTGAAGACGCGTACGCGGAGCTCGTACATGACTCCCGCAGCCATGCGGCCCGTAAGGCGCACGGTCGAACGTTGGGCGATGGCCGCGAGGAGTGCGCTCACGCCGTAGCCCGCCGCGGCGGCTCCGACCACCCAGAGACTGCGGTGCCCGGGGACCATGCCATGGTTGATCGCCAGGTCCGTCAGGTACGGCCCCGCCTGCGCCGTCACCGCCCAGAGCACCACCATGAACCCCGCGCCGACGAGCAGCCGGGGAAAGCGGGTGACGAGACGGCGAAGGCTGAGACGGCGCGACTCCTCATCTCCCGGACGCTGCGTGAAGGAGACAGCGGGCTCGGGATGGGAAGGCTCGTCGGCGAGCACGAGGTCGACTCCGCTCTGCAGCTCGCTCGGGATGCCGCCGAAGGGAAGGCCCGCCGTCCCTCCACCTCGAAAGGTTCCGCCGCCGCCGCCCCACATGCTCACGATGCGACGGCCTTCGCGGCTTCGCCCGCGGCGTTGCCCGCGGTCACCTGGTCCAGCACCTCTTGGTAAAGCGGGCAGGTCGCGAGCAGATGCTCGTGGGTCCCATCGGCCTCGACCCGTCCGTCTTCGAGGAGCACCACCCGGTCGGCCTGGCTAATGGTGGAGAGACGATGTGCGACGATGAGGGTGGTGCGCTCCGCCCGACCCGCGCGCAAGCCACGGTGGATTCGTTGCTCCACGTGGACGTCGATGGCGCTCGTGGCGTCGTCCAAAACGAGGATCCGTGGTGTGGCCAGGAGCGCTCGCGCGATCGCGACACGCTGACGCTGGCCGCCAGAGAGCGTATAGCCCCTCTCCCCGATGGTCGTGGCGTACCCGAGTGGAAGGGCTTCTACGAACTCGGCTGCGTCCGCGGCGACCGCCGCAGCGCGCACGTCGTCATCGGAGGCGTCGGGGCGACCGTAGGCGATGTTGTCGCGGATCGTGGTGGAGAACAGGAACGGCTCGTCGAGCACCATGCCAACCTGCGCGCGGAGGCTCGAGAGCGTGACATCGCGAACGTCGTGACCGTCCACGCGCACCGCCCCGCTCGTCACGTCATAAAAGCGAGCCAGCAACCTCGCGAGGGTGGACTTCCCCGAGCCCGTGCGGCCGACCACGGCCAGGGTCTCGCCCGGGCGCACGTGGAGATCGACGCCTTCGAGCACTGGTACGCCTGGGGCGCTGGGATAGGCGAAGCTCACGTTCTCGAAGCGAATGTCGCCCGCTTCGACCGCGAGGTCGGTCGCCCCGTTCCGTTCGGTCACATCGGGACGCTCGTCGAGGATCTCGTACACCCGCTTGGCAGAAGCCCGGGCCCGCTGCCCCATCATCACGAGCTGGCCAAGCATGGTGAAGGGCGCCTGCATCATCATGAGGTAGGCGTTGAATGCCACGATGGCACCGATGCTCATGTGGCCGGACATCACCATCCACCCGCCGAAGAAGAGCACCGACACAAGGCCGAGCTGCGGCATGTTCTGTATCGCGGGGGTAAAGCGGGCCCGCAGGTCGGCGTCGCGCACGTAGGCCCACCGAAGGCTCGTCGCGGCGCGGGCGAGCGCGATCAGCTCCTTGTCCTCGGCGGCGAACGACTTCACGATGCGTACGCCATTTACGTTCTCGTCGACAACCGTCGCCACGTCGGCGAGGCGTGCCTGTATGAGCCAGGACACGGGGAACATCACCCTTCGCATCCGGAACCCGACCACGTAGACGACGGGCATGGTGGCCATCGCGACGAAGGCGAGCGGTACGTCGATCGAGAGCATGAAGACGAACGCCACGACTGCGACCAGGCACT
>JBOGGB010000261.1:0-3371 GCA_050743605.1 Acidimicrobiales bacterium | reverse complement strand
GGTTGAAAGACTCCTTCTCCAAGTAGCCCCGGGCGCGCCATCTCGGCGGTTCGGAGGAGACCGAGAGCGCCTCTTCGACGAGGTTGTCGTAGTGGGTGAAGTAGGCCGCCAGGATCTCATCGTCGATCCGGTGGCCGCCGGCATTGCGCACCTGTTCGCCACGACGTTTCATCTCGACCAGCAGCTGGCAGCCGCCCAGGGTTCTCGGGAGGCCACCACGGCCACCGAGGCCAGGTCTCAGATCAAATGCGCCTCGCAAACGGCGTCGTGGGACTCGTTGAAATCGAAGTACTGCACGAGGCGGTCGTGGACAGCAACACCTTCGAAGTCGGGGAAGAGCTCCGTGCGCTCGGTGTGCCGTCCGTGCCCCGGGTGACACCGGCGTGCAAGAGGGTGTAGAGATCGTTGCAGGCGACGAGGTGGAACCAGATCTTGTCCGGGCGCACGAGGTCGGGGGTCTCGTCGACGAGGACGACATCGGCACCCAAGAGCGCGTCGAGCACCGCGGCTATGAAGCAGTAAGTGTCGAGGTGGACACGACGCCGGTCCCAGATGGAGCCGCGTTGGTGGCGGGAAGCAGCCCGGTTCTCGTGGCCGACGGGCGCTGCGAGGAGGCACCCGAGCCCAGCCACCCCGAGATCACCTCCGATCGGTACCACGTCGTCGCCAAGGTCAATGAGGCGGTCGACGAGGTGCGCCGGGCGGAGTCCAAGCACCGGGCCGAGTTGAAGCGTTCCCGCTACGTGTGGTTGAAGTACGAGTCCAACCTGACTGCCCGTCAACGAGAGCAGCTCACCTGGTTGACCCGCCCCTCGATGCAGCTCGCAATGGCTCATGCGGCGAGATGGCGTGATGACTTCAACGCCTTCTACGACGAGTCCGACCCCGAAGAGGCCCAAACATACCTAAAGCGGTGGGGCTACAGGGCCGAGCGCCCTCGACTCGATCCGATCAAGACCTTCGTCGCTACCGTCGGCCCACTGGGACGGCATCATCGCCTGGCAATACAACCGGCTGAGCAACGGGCTCTTGGAGGGCACGAACTCACTCGTCCAGGCGGCCAAGCGCCGGGCCCGGGGCTACCGCTCCAAGACGAAGATGATCACCATCATCTACCTCATCGCCGGGAAGCTCTCGCTACCCGAAATCCACACGATTTAGCGAGGAGCAACAATCTCTCGAATCCGTGATAGAGCCGACCCGCCGCTCCTCCCCCGGGGCTCCAGGGTTTGCGCGTGACACCGTTCCACCACACGGGGTTGTTCAAGGGCTGCGTTGAAGATCGTCTCAACAAACCCGTTGGCGGTCGGCTCCAACCGCTCAGCCCGGGCGATCAGCGCCTCCATCAGCTCCACCGGAGAGAGCTTCTTCGTGCCGAACACCTCGAGGGCCCCTACCGTGCTCGTGTACGCGAGGCCGTCGTTCACTTGATCGATTGCTGCGTCCGAGCGGCCAGGCGCAACGTCGGGTCCGAGCGTCGTGAGCCGCCACTGCGCCTTCTGTGCTCACGCGCCGTGGACGATCTCGCCGTCAGCGAAGGTGAGGTCGACGCCGACCGCTCCGATCTCCGCCGTCGCAATCGCGAAGACGTCCCGATCGAGGACGGCCAGGTCGGCGCACTTGCCGACAGTGATCGAACCGGTCTCCCCGTCGAGGTGGTTCAGGTACGCGGTGCCCATGGTGAAGCCCTCGATCGCCGCTTCGAGGCTGATGCACTCTTCGGGCAGCAAAGGCACTTCCTCGATGTCCCCGCCGCCGTAAAGGTAGCCGGGCGGCACCGTCCTGTTCACGGCGACGTGGATCTCCGCCATGACATTCGGCGTCGACACTGGCCAGTCGCTTCCGAAGCAGAGGCGTGCACCCGCGCGAGCGAGGTTAGCGAAGGGGTACTGCCACGCCGAGCGTTCCGGGCCGAGGAACGGGAGGGTCAGCTCCGCCATCTGCGGGTCGTTGCAGGCCCACAGGGGCTGGGCGTTCGCAAGGAGTGAGGTCGTCGTGAGCCGGCCGACGTCTTCTGGGTGGATCACCTGGATGTGCGCGGCACAATGTCGGTTGTCCGTCGGCCCGTTCTCCCGCAAGGCGGTCTCGGCCGCGTTCAGCACCTCGCGCACCGCCCGATCGCCGATGGCATCGGAAGTGCGCCTGGAAGCCGTGCGCGTCCACGAGAGTGACGTAGTGCTTCAGCTCCTCGGGGTCGAAAAAGCTCTTGCCTTGGTGGTGGCTCGCGTGCCCGTGCCCGTCGAGATAGGGATCGAGCATCGAAGCGGTGAAGGTCTCGCAGACGCCGTCCTGCATGAACTTCACGGTGCTCGCCGTGAAATGCGAGCAGCTCGATGCCCGCTCACGGCGCGTGAGGAGCGTGTCGAACTGCCGCTCCCCCGCCATCCTGTCCCACCAAAGGGCGCCGACGACCTTCGCCGTCAGGTCACCGCTCCCGTCGAGCGCGAGGTACGCGTCGAGACAGTCGACATCCCCGCCGACGATCGCTTCCTGCCATGCCGTGATCCCGAGAGAGTGGAGGAACCGCTGTGCCTCGAGGATTCCCGCAGCCATTTCGTCGGTGCCGATCGGCGGACAGAGCCGACGCACGAGGTTCATCGCACCCTCCTGCAGCGCGCCGGTCGGCTCTCCGCTCGCGTCGCGTTCGATGCGCCCGTCGGGGGGGTCCGGCATCGCCGCATCGATCCCCGCGATGGCCAACGCTGCCGAGTTGACCCATGCCGAATGGTGATCGCGACTGGGGAGAACACCGGGCGACCCGGGACTACTCGGTCGAGGTCCTCCTTCGTGGGGATGCCGGAGGGGAAGATGTCCATCGCCCACCCGCCTCCAAGGATCCACTCGGTGTCGGGGTGCCCCGCGGCGTATGCCGAGATGCAAGCCAAGTACGCGTTACGGTCGTGGAGTTCGGAGAGGTCACAACGCGTGCGCTCGAGTCCAGCCCCCGACGGGTGAGCGTGCGCGTCCTGGAACCCCGGGACGACCGTGCGGCCGCGAAGGTCGACAGTCTCGGTACCTGGACCTTCGTGGTCGCCAACGATGTCGTCTCCTCCGACCGCGACGATCCGCCCTCGCTTGATCGCGACCGCGGAGGCTCGCGGAAGGGACGAGTCGACGGTGTGCACCGCGCCGTTCACGAGGATGTACTCAGCTGCGCTGTCCATTGTGCATGACTCCTTCTGTTCCAGTAAGTGATCTCCGAAGGCGGGCCTCGGCGGCTCCACGGCAGTGGTGAGGCTCGATCGGCCACAGTCCCGAGGTCCCATCGCGGCACGCCTCGCTCAGCGGTCTCCGATCGTCGCGGTGACGTCGATCCCGGGGGCAGGCATCGTGGGTTTCGCTCCGGGGGCGGCGTCGAGCCGGAGTGCGAT